>NZ_JACSWB010000304.1 GCF_016888135.1 Leptolyngbya sp. CCY15150 | reverse complement strand
CATCCAATCGCTTATGAATGATGCAATCCTGACTGAGCAACTAAGAAAAACGGGCAACCTGATGGATTTGCTCAAGGATGAGGCTTGGGTTCGGGAAGCAGATGCCGATCGCGCCAGTGAGGAAGGGACGATTGAGGTTGGGCTGGGTCTACAGCCTTATGTGGAGTTACTCAAGGATGCTGCGCCAGAAGCTCTGCAGCGGCAGCGGTGGTATGTGCGAGTGCTATCCATCTTGTTAC
>NZ_JACSWB010000303.1 GCF_016888135.1 Leptolyngbya sp. CCY15150 | reverse complement strand
CATCCAATCGCTTATGAATGATGCAATCCTGACTGAGCAACTAAGAAAAACGGGCAACCTGATGGATTTGCTCAAGGATGAGGCTTGGGTTCGGGAAACAGATGCCGATCGCGCCAGTGAGGAAGGGACGGTTGAAACTGGTCTGGGTCTACAGCCTTATGTGGAGTTACTCAAGGATGCTGCGCCAGAAGCTCTGCAGCGGCAGCGGTGGTATGTGCGAGTGCTATCCATCTTGTTAC
>NZ_JACSWB010000302.1 GCF_016888135.1 Leptolyngbya sp. CCY15150 | reverse complement strand
TTGACATGCTAACGACATCAGTCCGGTTACTCATCTACTATCTCAAGCATCGTCAGATTCCAGTATTCACTTAAATCATTCTTGATTGCGCAACGCCATTGATTAAGTTAGTTTCATTCTAAGAATTGACGACAGTTATGATCACTGCCTCAACTCCTGAACGATGTTGTGAGAATATCAGATGATTGGGAGACGGGATACTTAAACATCTGGATGTCTAGACATCAGACCTTATCGGAAATAGGAGAGAAGCAGCTGCAAGTCAACTTCACCCGTAGTTGTTTGGAATTAAGCGGCTTCTGTCAGAGAATTCTGTTGCTTGGCTCGATGGGTCAGGCGGAAGTTGTGCAAACCACAGCCGGTTTCCATGACGTCATCCACGTAATGGTCAACCCAATCACGAAACGGTTGCATTAGAAGGTGTTGCTGAATTGGGAGACACATCTAGCTAGGCTCCCCTACCCCTTCTTCCCGGTATCCCTTGCTTCTAAAGCCTCCCTCAACAGCATTTCCACCACAAACGTAAACGATCGCTGCTCTCTTTCTGCGATCGCTTGAATGGCCTCTCTCATGGGGTCTGGTAGGTAAATACTGGTTTGTCGCTTCTGGGTAGTCATAGCCGCTCTATTTAGCTCTAGAGCAAGCCTAAGTGAAGTGTTGCGAACAAGGGTAATCTACTCTAGATTAGAGTGGATTAGACTGGTCTTGAGAAATCACGGTTGCTCGTTCAAAAGGTGTCTTCCCGATGGCTCAATCTTTCCCACACAAGCGATCGCGCCCGCTTCAGGTCATCCATCGAACCTTCGGGTGTGCCCTTGATCCTGGCCATCTGCACCTCCCGTCAGCCCCTGATTTACCTGCTGCTTTCCCCCAGGTTGAAATGCCGCGCTTTCACCTGGGCGATCGCCTCCGCTGGATTCCCCAGGGCAACGCGACTGATTGGGGCCTGGTCATGGGCCGGTGCTACAGCTATGCCCCCCACTGTCGCTGCTGGCAATGGTGCTACCTGATCTGGCTCGATCCTGCTTCCCCCAGTGCCGCCTGGGTCAGAGCCGACATCGCCTGGGAAGACGACCTCGAACCCTTTGATCAGGAGGCTGCCCAATGAATCCCCGCCCCCTTTCTCCCCGCGAGCAGCATCTGATTGACCGGTACAGCTACTGCCAACTGGGTATGACGCCCCAGCGATTTTACGCCAAGTGGCAGGTGAGCCAGGAAGACATGGCGGCAATCTGCTCCCGCTCGGTCTCGACGGTGCGGGGCTGGTTTCGTAAGGGCCGCAGCTATCGTCGCCCCACCCCAGTTGACCTGCGCCATCTGGCCCTAATGGATTTTTTGCTCGACAACTTTGACCAGATTCCGGCAGACCTTCGGCAGGCTCTCTGCGCCACTGAGCAGGAAGACGATCACACCTAACCCAACATTGTCAATATCACCGTGCTCTGTTTTGGCGAATCGCTCTTGGCTAGGGTGGCATCAACTGCACCGCATTGACGTATCGGGAAGGACAGTCGCGTGAGCCAAGGGCAACGAGTTATGGCCGATATCAAACGCATTCGAGCAGCGCTGGCAGAGCCAGGGCAAGGCTCCTATCGCCTACAAAAGCTGCCTCGGCAGGCCGTTTGGCTCGTTCACAGTAGAGGCGGTAAAACCTACCGACTGACTTTTCAGCCTGCACCCATCAACGCCTGGGCGCTGCATCCTCCGGATCGAGAGGCGTCTGAACTGTTAGGCAAGATTGAGCGGGCGTTGAGCCCTAGCGTTGACAGTGCTGGGGAGAGCGTCCAGGCTTGCTCAAATGAGGTTGTTAGGGGTCAAGAAACTTACCGTTTGGAAAGCCCACAAGACGTTTCATCGGCAGCCTACGAGGTGGAAGCTCCTACAGCCTACAACCAACTGCTCCATCCCTGGTGTGTTGTTCAACTCCTTCCCCACATGCAGCGGCGCACCCTTGCTCGATTTCGGCGTCGCAATGATGCGGATGCCCATTTGAAAGCCCTGGGGCGGCTGAGTTCCTCAGCTCAGTACATCGTTGTATTTGATCCAGCTCCAGCTCCTGCTTCGCTCACGAGGGGGAGGGGTTTGCTTGAAAGTTATGGGTAATCGCGTTTGCATTACAGCTGAGCAGTAACTGTTGCCACCAGCTGCAGTACCGGGGTTGTTGGTGCTACTGTCCGAGACCGCTGAATGCTGGCATTCACCCATAACGACTAGGAATCCATCTCATCCAACCCCAAGGATGGTTTTGGCGGTCAGGTTCAAGTTGGGAAAGACAAAAGACGTAATGCGCTGATCGCCGCGCAGCAATTGCCGGTCGTAACGCCCCTCTGCATTCAAAGTACAGAGGGTTAATGTAGGTTGTTTAGGCCGACCAATAAAGAACTCGCCGCCTAGCCCTTGATAGTCAGCAATCCAGTATTCTGGAATGCCCAGTAGGGCGTAGTCTTCAAGTTTACGGGCATAGTCGTTTTGCCAGTTGCTGCTGACGACCTCCGCCACAAATTTGATGGTGCTGCCAAGGGTGACAACGGGTTGGCTGGCCCACAGCGGCTCTTGAGGCAGGGCGGCTCGGTCTAGGACGATCACATCGGGGCGAAACCCGGTCTGGTTGGCCAGGGGTTTGATTAAGCAGCGATGGGGGATGAAGTAATCGGCCCCTTGCTGCACGATGTCGTAATTGAGCCAGCGGGCGATCGCCGCCGCCACTTCCTCATGAGGCCCCGTCGGTTCCAAGTCAAACAGTTCTCCGTCAATGAGTTCGTAGCGACTGTCATCGCCATACTGAGCGAGAAAGTCGTCAAAGCTCAGGGAAAGGGATTGTGTGGGTCGATCACTTGCGAGTGCCATGGTGGCTTTGGTTGCCCTATGGGAGTGATGGGCGAACGTTACCTTTGCTCAGTCTATCGCGATCGCCTGATGCAAAGCAAGATCGCTTTACCTTCCAGCTTCGCCATCCCTGCTACAACTGGGTCAGGACTTACGCAAGAACCATTGGGATCGCCGGTTGCTTGCCTTGCGTAAGTCCTGGGAGGATATTTAGTCCGCTGATCCCCGGTCTATTGGTGATTCATTTGGGGCAGCCTGGGCGATAACGCCAACATCTCAACACCTAGAGAACCAGCCATGTGGATTATCAGTATCGGGCTAAGATCTCGTCTTAGTTTGTCAACAAGGTAAAGGCAACCACTGCCCTAAACAAAGCGATATCTCTGGCTTGCTCATCCCCATCGCCGGGCATACCGGATGAAAGTACTAAACCAAATGGCCTTGACTCAGAGAGTGGCAACGAGAACTACTGATCCTTGTCCTATTCGTAGAATATCATTCGCCATTGTTTGAGCAGCAGCATTCGCGATCGCCTGCCAGTCCTCTGTAGTGAACATCTGGGCAATCATAGCGATCGCCTCAGCCCGAATCACCTTCTGCTCGTTGGGTAACGCCTGCTCTTCCTCTGCCAACAGCACCTCAATCCAGACCGTTTGTTCGGGGGTGAGATGCCTCAGATGACCATATAAGCATTTTTGCGCCTCCATGTAGACAGCCTCTAGACTCCGCCCGAGCTGCCACGACTCTAACCATCCCTTCAACTCTGGTAACAAGATGGATAGCACTCGCACATACCACCGCTGCCGCTGCAGAGCTTCTGGCGAAGCATCCTTGAGTAACTCCACATAAGGCTGTAGACCCAGCCCAGCCTCAACCGTCCCTTCCTCACTGGCGCGATCGGTATCTGCTTCCCGAACCCAAGCCTCGTCATTGAGCAAGTCCATCAGGTTGCCCGTTTTTCTCAGTTGCTCGGCTAGGATTGCATCATTCATAAGCGATTGGATGAGTTAGAGCGTTAAAGCGGCGTACTCAAAGTATACCAACCCATCTTTGTCCCGGTCAGGGCCATAGTCCGGCATATTGTAACGTCGATAGAAAGCTTCCGCACCCGGCAGCGCATGTAGACCGATGCGACCACCATAACCTAACTCCACACTGCGCTGACGGGCAAAGAGTACGAGTGCCCGTCCGACCCCAATCAGATAGGGAGGATCTTCGAGTAACCGGCGATTCCACGGCGCAGAGGCTAAGTATTCAACATAGACCAGAGGAAACCGTTGCGGCAACCAGGAGCGGTGCCATTGCGTTTCGAGCAAGATGACGCCTTGAAGTAGCGCCTCAAACTCGATGCCGTAAGCTTCATAGCGATCATCATTGACAGCTAGTCGTAACTTATAGGCCCAGTCCCAACTAGCGTCAGGCTGCTCTGTCTCCCGCAGAATGCCTTCCCAGATGTTCTCGATTTGCCCGGTGTGCTCCTGAGTTAATAGGCCTATTGTCGCCGTGACGATGTCATCTGGGGGTTTTGTTAATCGAAGTGGACGGTTCATGAGCATCACCTAGGAATGCCCTAAAGCTTATCAATGAATGTCCTCAACACCAGACTGAAAACTGGTATAGAATTGGTATGAGCCTAAAAATCCTTACCTAAAAGCCTTGTATATCAAGGAAATGTGTCAGCTTCCCAAGCTGAATATCGTGGGTTCGAGTCCCATCACCCGCTTTCAAAAAGGAGAGACAAAACCTTGTTTACCTACACTATTCCATTTGACTCAGCCTATTTTTGACCACTAGATGATGAGGGATGAATTCACTGAACCAACCGTTGCATCATGGGCTGTTCAGAAATGGATTCATCTCAAACATCAGCAACGCTAACGACTTCACCGTTTTGCCTCGAATCGGGCTGAGCAAGATGTTTATACCCAGATTTGGTTTACTCGAATTCGTTCCTTAACCTGCAAATCTTCATTTACCTTCCATACTAGCTGTCTCCAACGAGGAACTAGGACTGCAAAGGCGACAGCAGATCATCGAGCCACACTTCAACCTGAACCCGCAGGCGAATCGAGGTGGTGTTAAATGGCGGGATAGGCTGAGGTAAATAAGCGATCGCCTTGTTATAGTCTGCCACCGCGCAGTTCCAGTCACCATTCAGGTGCTGAACCCGTCCCCGTTCTGCATAGACATGCCCCTGTAGGCAGCTACCCGGCTCCACTAGGTGCAGCGCCACGTCGAAGTTTTCCAGAGCATGTTCATACATCCCCATATCGCGGAAGGTGATGCCTTGGTTGATCCAAGCGCGGATATTGGTTGGGTTGAGCTCAATGGATAAATCGTAGTCTAGGATGGCTTCGAGTACTTCTCCACGGGCCGCATGGTAGTTGGCGCGATTGTTGTAAGCACTATCTAAATTAGGATTAAGAGACAGAGCGCGGTTGTAATCAGCGATCGCTCTGGTGGGTTGACCCATTTGAAAATATACTAACCCTCGGTTGTTGTAGTCCACGGCACTTAGAGGGTTGTGATCAAGTAAAATATCGAACGATGCAATGGCTGTTTCATATTGTCCATTCCGCGCCTCTGACAGCGCAAACTGGCGCAGAGCAGCGTTGTCCTGCTCATCTAGGCTAGAAAAGAGCTGTGGGGCAGTGCGTCGTAGTTTCGCCGCAGGATAGGCCGAAGACTGGGCTGGCCGCCAGCGCCGATGAACTCGGTGGACTAAGCGTAGTGGTGCGGGTCTAGACTGGGTGGTTGGAGAGACGGGCGATTGATCCACAAACGCTCCAACTTTGTCCCAGTGACCTCCAGAGAAATAAGCTTTCATCGTATCCTCACAGTGTGTACAACTCGACAGAGTCACGATCACGAGAAACCTGAATCTGATGGCATGCACTTAGGTCAGCGTGCTTGGATGTTCACGGTAGGCTGCCGACGTAAGGAACACTTGCTTTTACCAATGTCAGATACTCATCGGTTTGATACACACACCCTTATGTCACTTAATAATTTGTCTGAAGGAGAAATGTGAGGTTGAAACTACGGAACTATATTTGGCGCTAATTGGGCTAAAAATCATCCTGATCCTTCAAAGGACAGTTTTACGATCTGGCCCATGGGTCTATACATTTGATCCCCTATTGGTTTGAGGCATCAAATCTCGAATTTCATGGCAAAACTCTAGGCGTTAAGACGTCTCCGTAAATTCTCTGAACTTTTTTAACGACTTGTGAATATGTGAAGTCTTGGTGAAGGATTTTGATGAAAATTCATCCTAGCCTCATGCTGTCCATGGGTTACAGGGGGAGGAAGTTCTCTTCTTGCCAGGCGCTCATGGGGTAGATCAGACCTTGTCGATCGCTCCCCTGGAATGAGACGAGAGGTGGGTGACTGCAGCAGGGCTTCTGCGTTTTGTAACGGTGCTAGGCCAAGCGGCGGGCGATCGCTATAGAATGCTAAGGCAGTTGGGGCTGGTAGTCCAACTCTATGCCAGATGAGTGTACGACTCGATAGTAGCGCAGAGATCAGCAAGGGCGATCGCCCATAGTTTATCTGACTCTCATTGCTTTATCAAGACCTAAGAGTTCTGTACCATCTGTTCTACCTAAGATCTTAACTACTTGAGATCGATAGATCTAGTTTGATCCCTGTTTGCTAGTTGTTTAATCTCGAACCTATGACCTCAGCATCCCTCTTAGCCAACGCTCCCGATCTCACCGCCGATGACTACATTGTCATTGGTCTAGCTGCCTGCTTCCTCCGAGATGATGGTGAAATGCATCCGGTGCAAGTGGCCGAACCTATTCCCTCTGCTGCCCTGGAAGCTGTCCTCAAAGGTATTCCCACCTCCTACGACGTGGCCTTCGGTACCACGGTAGGCACAATTATGAATGACCAGGGATACCTGACGTCGATTCCCGATGCGGCTGAGCATGTGCAGCTTTGCGATCAGTTTATGGAACGGGCGATCGCTGCTGCCCGCACCTACAAAGTTCGCCCTGAAGCTAGCCAGCATATCCCCGTGGGCACGGCTTTCCGAGATCTCAACCATTCCACCGAGCGGAAACGGGTTTTGAACTCTGAGCGCATTGTCAAAACGGAAGACAATGTGAAGCAACATGCCTACACCCACCAGAAGCTGTAGGAAGGGTCAGGATGTTGAAGCTTTATGGCGCTGCTCGCAGTCGAGCGTCGATTGTGCAGTGGTATTTGGAGGAGCTAGAGGTTCCCTACGAGTTCATCCTGCTCGATTTGCAGGCTAAAGAACATCGCCAGGCAGATTTCTTGGCGATCAATCCCTTTGGGAAGGTGCCTGCCATTGTGGACGGCACCGTTGTTCTCTGGGAGTCGGGCGCAATTTTGCTCTATCTAGCAGAGCGCTATGGCGGGGCTCAAACGCTTGAAGAACGAGCCCTCCTAGCCCAATGGTCGCTGTTTGCCAACGCTACGTTCGGGCCAGGGATCTTCATTGAATCTAGCCGAGAACGGGAGATGCCCAATCTGTTTGGTACCCTCAGCCGGGTGTTGGAACAGCAGCCCTTTGTGTTGGGCGATCGCTTCACGGCGGCGGATGTGGCGGTGGGTTCTTACTTGGCCTATGTGCCCATGATGTTAAAGATTGGGTATGATGACTATCCGGTTCTGCAAACCTATCTCAACACCTTGATGCAGCGCCCTGCCTTTCAGCGTTCTCTCGGAGCGCGATCGCCCGTATCCTAGGCAGGTAGCAATTTCACCCTGAACTTGCCCCTGTAGTAGGACTCCAGCGTTCCCTGAGCGAAGCCGAAGGGAACGCCAGGTCGGCTGATCGTTTCTGAGCTATGAGCACCCATCACCATCTCTCTCAAACCCTACTCAACCTCGATCGTCAGAGCTACAAAGCCTATAAGCAACTCCAGGGTACCTACACGTTCCCAGGCTTTACCCTGATCATCGACCATGTGCAAGGCGATCCCTTTGCCGCGCCTAGTCGGGTGCGGGTGCAGGTGCCCCAGCAGGGGACTCACGGAGCTGGTTTTCCTGCCGATTTAATGCGATCGCCTAGCCGCCACCTAGCATTGCGCGACTATCTCCATCGCCAGGTCTATCGCGCCGCTCATCAAGGGCGATCGCAGCGGGGCAGTGGCAAAAGTGGGTTGATATCAATGGCTGCGCCGGTGCAACAGGTGCTCGATCGCAATGCGGTGTTGCTGGATGATCACCAGATTGAAGTGCGGTTTGTGGTGGGATTGCCGGCTCAGGGGCGCAGCATTTTGGGACGGCAGGCGGCGGCGTTGCTCTGTGACGATATTCCCAAGCTGGTGGCACGATCGCTGCGTTATGACGTGCTGGATGCCGATCAGATGCGGCAGCATGTGGAAACGGTGGAAGATGCCGACGCTCTGCGATCGCACCTGAAGGAGCGGGGGCTGGTGGCGTTTATTGCCGATGGTGCTATCCTGCCGCGCCGCAGCGGGATCGACGATCGCCCTTTAGATGTGGATTCTATTCCATTTCAGTCGCCACCCTCTCTGCGGGTAGAGCTCACCTGTCCCAATCGCGGCCCGGTCACCGGTATGGGCATTCCCCAAGGCATTAGTCTGATTGTGGGGGGCGGCTACCATGGCAAATCAACGCTGCTGAATGCGATCGCCACGGGAGTGTATAACCACATTCCTGGGGACGGCCGAGAGCGGGTGGTGACGGAGCCCACTGCGATGAAGATTCGGGCTGAGGATGGCCGTAGCATCGTCCGGGTCAACATTTCTCCGTTTATTAACCATCTTCCCCAAGGGCGATCGACCCAGCACTTTTCCAGCGACAATGCTAGCGGTAGCACCTCCCAAGCTGCTAATACGATTGAAGCGGTGCAGGCGGGAGCCCATACGCTCTTGGTGGATGAAGATACCTCCGCCACGAATTTTATGATTCGCGATCGCCGGATGCAGGCGCTGATTGCCAAGGATCAGGAGCCCATTACGCCCTTTCTAGACAAAATTCGCCAGCTCTATCAAGACTACGGTGTCTCCACCCTTTTGGTGATGGGCGGCAGTGGCGATTACTTTGATGTGGCGGATACGGTGATCGCAATGACGCAGTATGTGCCCCAAGAGGTGACCCAACAGGCCAGGGCGATCGCTCAAGAGTATGCAAGCCAGCGCAGGCCGGAGGGTGGGCAGCACTTTGGGGTACTGACGCCCAGGGTGCCCAGGGTTCAAGGGCTAGGCGGACGGGACGATCGCCGCATCAAGGTAACCGTTCGCGATCTAGATGAGATCCAGATTGGCCCTGAAACCATTGATCTATCAGCGGTTGAGCAATTGGTCGATCCAGCCCAACTGCGCACCATCGGCCTAGCGATCGCTGCCCTCCATGACACCTCGCCCCGCGCCAGTCTCGCCGCTGTTGTCCAGGACTGGATTGACCGGATTCAAGCCCAGGGCTTTGATGTGCTCACGGGCTATCCTAGCGGTGATTGCGCCATGGTGCGCCCGCTAGACTTTGCTGCCGCCCTGAATCGCCTGCGATCGCTTCATATTGACGAGGGCGATCGCCGATGATTGCCAAACCTTAACCAAACCCCAACCTTACAATTACCTACCCTTTAATCGAGCCTTCTATAGTGAAGCCAGCGTTTCGAGATTATAGTTACTATGCTTCATTCCCCGGTTCTAGAAGCGCCGCTCCAAGCTGACCTGCGTCAGTTGCTTGAAGAACTCTATCAGGGACGAAGTCTATACCCTTACACCAGCGGTCAGACCATTGACATGAAGCCAGATGAAATCTGGGTGGTCTGCCGTGGAGTGGTTCAGTTAGGAACGCTCTACGATAGCGGTGACGAGTCGCTGCTGGGGTTGGCTTGCTCATCTATGCCCTTTGGCTTGCCGCTCACCCTCATTCGCCCCTATCAAGCGATCGCCCTATCGGATGTAGATCTCATGCGTCTGACCTTGGCTGAGGTTGAGCAATCTCCCGCCCTTGCGCAAGGTATCTTCCGCCATGTAGCTCGGCGTCTCCAGCAAACCGAGGCGATCCTAGCTATGGTGGGCTATCGTCGGGTCGAAGATCGCCTACGTCATTTGATCCTATTGTTGACCCAGCAAGTGGGGCAGCCCTGTGAAGCAGGAACTCGCGTGGGTGTGCGGCTCACCCATCAACAGCTTGCCAATGCTATTGGCACCACTCGGGTAACCGTGACGCGCCTGCTCACCCAACTGCGAGAGGAAGGTTGGATCATGATCGATCGACAGCGCCATCTAGTTGTATGTAGTCCCCTTTTATCTCAAGAGTCTAGGTAAGAATATTCAGATTTTTCAGATTTTTCAGTAAAACTATCAGGTTGGGCTATGAGGTGCGACGAGGACTACAGCTCCTCGCCCCTCTTTTTTATGGATATTTATCCAATAGTGTTAAATAAGCTGCGACGTAGGGATCTGTTAGGCAAAGCCGTAACGTACCGTTGTGCTGATGAGAAGAGGATTGAGCGAAGCTGAAACCCGGCAATATAGCTTCATTTCATTGAGTTCACCTACGTATTATGGTAGCTTGGGCTCAGGTTCATGATTCCATCATCCTATCCCAATCATGCAAAGCACTATCACCCTGGGCAATGTCCTGGCTCTGTTTGGCGCTATGGTCGTCTTGGCATCGATTCCTAGTGTCAGTGTCTTAGCCGTTTCGACCCGAGCCGCCACCTCTGGATTGATTCACGGAGCATTGACGGCGCTTGGGGTTGTGCTAGGTGATGTTATTTTTATATTGATTGCCATTTTAGGCTTATCTCTGCTGATCGAGGCAATAGGCCCGTTCTTTGTTCTGATCAAATATCTGGGAGCTGCTTATCTGATTTTGATAGGAGTTCAGCTATTCCGATCAAAGCCTGTCAGTCTAGAGCTTGGGGAGGCAATTCCGTCATCGCACTTATCTAGCTTTTTGACGGGACTGCTGATTACCTTGGCGGATCAGAAGGCGATTTTCTTCTATTTGGGTTTCTTCCCAGCTTTTCTTGATCTATCGAAGGTTTCCTATGTAGACGCTGGCATCATTATTGCTACGGCAATTCTGTCGGTGGGCGGGGTGAAACTGGGTTATGCCATTCTGGCAGATAGGGCTAGATTGCTGGTGAGTGTGAAGGTGAGGCGATCGCTCAACTGGCTAGCGGGCAGTGTCATGATAGCTGTCGGTATCGTGTTAGTGGCGACAGCTCGGGTTTAGATGGTGTCGCTGGGAACGCTATGGCAATCAGGCGATCGCCATGGATGCTTCCGTGGGAAGAATGACTTCAAAAACCGTGCCTGCTGATGGCGCTGACTGCACGCCAATAGTACCGCCATGGGCTTCCACGACCATCTTACAAAAAGCTAGCCCTAAGCCAATTTGATCTACATGATCCATAAGCGTGCCAACTTCATACTTTTCAAAGATCCGATCCTGAAGGGTCTCGGAGACGCCTGGCCCAGAGTCGATCACCTGAATCTTACAAGCGTCGTCCCAAGAGACTACCGTCATCTGGATCTCACCATCCATAGGTGAGAACTTAATGGCATTGGACAGCAGGTTATCCAGCATTCGATGGATCATGTTGCGATCGATGGAGACGGGTTGCTTGGGTGCGTTGGATACTTGCCCCAAAATAGTCAGTCGTTTTTGGCAGGCGATCGCTTCAAAGTTTTGGATGACAGACTGAACTAGCTCACCGAGGTCAACCTCTTGATAATTGAGGCGGATAACGCCAGACTCTAACAACGACATGTGTAAGAGATCATCAATCAACCTCTGAAGAGATAAAGCTGACTCGTAGATATCATCTAGACGCTTGTGCAGCTTCTCGGGTGAACAGTCAATATTTTTTAATATATCAATGCCTAGGATGACGCTGCTGAGAGGATTACGTAGATCATGGATAATCATTTTAACCATATCTTCGCGGAGTTCTAGCAGATTCTGTAAATCATCATGCTGATGCTTAATGCGCAGCATAGAATGCACCCGGGCCTGCAGCTCAGTACTGTTGACGGGTTTACTAATGAAATCATCTGCTCCCGCCGATAAACAACGAGCTAGATCTGCTTTAGAGTTGAGGGCCGTCACCATAATAATCGGGACGGCCTGCCATTGTTTTTGGGATTTGATGTATCGACAGACTTCGATACCATCCATCTCTGGCATCATCACATCCAGTAAAATCAGATCTGGTTTACATATCCCTAAGAGGGCGATCGCCTCTTGTCCACTATCTGCATAATGTAATTGATAGCATTCGGCCTGGAATTCTTCATAAAGTGGATGACTTAAAAGCGTTTCAACGACATCAAAATTGTCAGCTTCATCATCAACAACTAAGATAGATACTGGTTTCATGATGGCTCCTTTCCTAGGTTCAACTGGTTTTGGATAGCCATGAGTAACTGTTTGAGTTTGACAGGTTTACTCAAGTAGTCATTGGCTCCGGCGGCTATGCAGCGATCGCGATCGCCTTCCATGGCTAGGGAGGTCAGGGCAATGATCGGCACCTCTGTTAGCTGGGGATAGCGACGAATGGTCTGCATAGCCTCTAATCCATCCATTTCTGGCATCTGAATATCCATCAAGATAATATTAGGGCATTCAGACTGAGCCAGAGCAATGGCCTCCTGTCCATTTCTAGCTAATATGAGTTGATACCCCTTGGCACGCAGATAACTTGCAATGGTTCTAATATTCGCTTCATTATCCTCCGCTAGGAGAATCAGCGGGGATGAATGCACCATGGAAGATGGGGCAGGTGGATCTGGGTCAATGGTACTTCCGTCACATGAGGCCGATAGGTAGGGTAAATCAACTGTAAAGCAACTGCCAACGCCCAGCTCACTGGTGAGCCTAACCTGCCCATGGTGAAGATCAACGATCTGCTTCACTAGCGCTAGCCCCAATCCTGTACCTTGATATCTGCGGTTGAGGGCGCTATCAATTTGCACAAAGGGTTGGAAGAGTTTCTGGATATCATCCGGGCTAATGCCGATCCCGGTGTCGCTAATTGAAAAACGAAGATACGTCTGAGATTCATCCTCTCGACTGTGAGACCAGTGAGAAACCTCTAGGGTAATACGTCCACCCTCAGGGGTAAATTTGACGGCGTTATTGAGCAGGTTGATCAACACTTGGCGGATGCGCCGTTCATCTAGGATAATATCCGGCAGGCTTAAAGGTAAGTTAACCGCTAGTTGGATACGCTTGTTGAGCGCTTGCTGTTTGATGAAGGACAAGCTGGATTGGCAGAGGTTAGCGATCGCTGTAGGTTGACAGTCTAGTTCAACTTGTCCAGCCTCAATCTTGGCAACGTCCAAAATGTCGTTGATCAACTCTAGGAGATGCAGGCCGCTACGCTCGATGGTTTGCAATGCTCTAATTTGTTCTGCATTTACCGGGCCAAAAACATCATCCTGCAAGCCTTCAGACATACCCAGAATGGCATTGAGCGGGGTACGAAGTTCGTGGCTCATGTTGGCCAAGAATTCATCCTTGAGGCGGGTGGCACGGAGCAGTTCCTGGTTACGTTCGGTGAGCTGCTGTTGGGTCAACTGGCGCTCGGTGAGTTCTTGCTGCAACTGCTCAAACAGATGGGATTGCTGGATGGCGATCGCTAGTTGGTTGGCAATTTGCTGCAAAAGCTGGGCCTCGTCTTGATGCCAGACCCGCCGGGTATGGCAGGCATGAACCACTAGCACTCCCCACAGTTTATTGTTGCTCTCGGGAGACACCCAGCGATGGACTTCGGAATCGTGCAGTTCTTGGAGAATTGGGGCGACAATTTTGGACTGGATCTGTCCGGTCTGGGAATAGTCCACCAAACAACCTGTCCAGATGTCGTCCATCACGTCTGGCACAATCCGGGGCTGTCCCTGCCAGTAGTGTTCTAGAATCTCTGGAGACCAGACTTCATCCCCCCAGTGCATAGATTTAAGGCGGGGCAAGTCGGGGGCAACGGCCTCCTCAACGATCTGGCTGTGGTCATCGTGGCAAACCTGAAACACGATCACCCGATCGCTACCCAGCAGTTCCTGCACCTGCTGGGTAGCGATCGCCAACAGTTCTGGCAAATTCAGGGACTGCCGAATCTGTTGCAGAATCAGCTCTAGGGCCGTTTGCTGCCGCAGTTGCTGGGTGATAGTGGCCTCTGCTCGCTGGCGTTCCTGCAATTCGGCCTGGAGTTGCTTGTAGAGAATGGCCTGCTGGATGGCGATCGCCAACTGGTTGGCCAGTTGCTGTCCTAGATCAATTTCAGGCTGGTGCCAATGGCGAGGGCCGTCGCATTGGTGAATGCACAGTAGCCCCCACAACTGATCGTTGCAGAGCAAGGGCATGACCAAGTTGGCCCGCACCTGAAACTCGCTCAAAATGTTGGTATGGCAGGTCTCTAAGCCATTCCGGTAGATGTCGTCTACGACGTAGTAGCGCCCTTGGGCATAGAGGCTGGCATAGTTTTCACCAAAGCAGTGGTCATGCACCCGCATGGCCACCACGGAAGGGAAGCCGTTGACCACCGACTCCGCCACAAATTCGCCGTCGTTGTAGCCAGAGTTGGGGTCAAGCTTGAAAATGCCCACCCGATCGGCTTGCAGGCAGGTGCGAATTTCCTGACAGGCGGTGTCAAAAATGGTCTGTAGGTCGAGGGATTGGCGAATACGCTGGCTGATCTCCCGCAGGACGGTTTCTCGTGCTGCTTGCTGACGAATAATTTCTTCACTGTATTTGCGCTCAGTAATATCTTCAGCAATACCGGCTAGACGGTAAATCTCGCCCTGGGCATTGCGGATGGGGAAGGCCCGATCATGAATCCAGCGCTGGATGCCATCGGGGCGAATAATTCGATATTCTTCGTCGAAGGTACCTTGGATTTGTTTGGGAATAGCCGCTAACACTCGCTCCTGGTCTTCAGCATGAATCATTTCAAGCCAGGCATCAGGCGTCACGTAGAGTTCGGTGCAGGGACGACCCCAAATCCGCTCGTAGGCAGGGCTAACGTAGACCCGATCAGCGCGATTCAGATGCAAAATCCAAAAGACCGCATCGACCACTTCGGCAAGTTGGCGAAACTTTTCTTCACTTTCCCGCAGGGCATTTTCTGATTGCTTGCGATCGCTAATGTCCACCACAGCATAAACACAGCGACCATCATGCTTAGAGAGCAAGGCGACGCCGATCAAGACCGCGACGCGACGACCATCGGGACGCAGATACTCCTTCTCCCAAGGCAAGATCTCTCCATAGCGCATTAACTGAGCGATCGCCCGCTGGTCAGATTCCACATACTCTGGAGGGGTGATCTGTGTCCAGTTGATGCGATGGGCTTCTAAGTCAGCCCGGCTGTAGCCAATGAGGTCTAGGAAGCGATCGTTTGCATCTGTGACCTGACCGCCAAAGTCGGTAAACATCATTCCCACTACGTTGGACTCAAACACTCGCCGAAAACGGATTTCGCTATCGTTGAGAGCTAGTTCTGCCGCTTGGCGATCGCTGATATCAGTCAGCGTGCCCACGTATCCAATCTGTTTTCCGTTCGTATCGGTTTCAACAACAATTTGACAGTAGTACCAGACAATACTGCCGTCATCGCGCAAAATTCGAGCTTCATGTTGAAATGGCATAGCCGCGCCGGACTGCAACCATTGCTGGCTTGCCGTCTGGCTGCGCTCCCGATCATCAGGATGGATGGTTTCTAGCCAGCGATCGCCCATGGCAAAGGCGATCGGTTTGCCAGTCATGTCGCTCCAGCGCTCGTTGACGTAGATGCATTGTCCTTGAAGATCGAAGCGAAAAATGGCCACAGGGGCCGCTTGAGCTAGCGTGGCATAGCGCTGTTCGCTCTCCCGTAGTGCCTGTTCTGCCTGTTTTCGATCGCTAATATCCTCACAAACACAAATCAGGAGGTTATCTGCCGCGATCGTCAGTGACAACTGCTCAGGGAAGGTTGTGCCATCTTTGCGAGTTGCGATCACTTCTCCCTGCCAGGACTTCCGCTCATCTAAAACAGGCAAAATGTCCTGATCAAACCGTGCTAGTTCCTCAGGAGAGTACATAATTCGCCAACTCTGGCCGATCAGTTCCTCCGTACTTGGATAGCCAAACAATGCCGCATGGGAAGAGTTGAGATACAGGTAACGCCCATCTTCAAGGATGGCGATGCCATTCACGGCGGCTTCGATTAACGCCAACTGGCGTTGTAAGGCAATTTTGGCGTTGTGACGTTCGGTGATGTCTTGATAGGTGCCCAGAACCCCAATAACATCGCCGGCCAGATTACGCAGGGGGAGTTTGTTGGTTTCAACCCAGATGATCGTGCCATCCTGTTGGTACTGAGTTTCGATAAGGCCAAGTTTAGCCTTGCCACTTTCGATGACGGCGCGATCGTTGGCGCGATAGTCTTCCGCTTCCGTTGCGCCCCAGGGTAGATCCAAGTCGGTTTTGTCCACCAATTCTGAAACGGAACTGAGGGCTGCATGTTGGAGAAAGCGCTGGTTGCCCCCGAGGTAGTTGGAGGTTCGATCTTTCCAAAATACCGAGATGGGCACGGTGTCTAAGATAGTTTGCAGAAATTGTTGGGATTCTTGTAGGGCGGCTTCGTAGTGCTTGCGATCGCGAATATCGTGGAAGATGGCTTGGACAATGGTTTCTCCTCCTACGTTAATCACGGAGGCGGTTGAATCCACAGGGATTCAACCGCCTCGCCGCAGGAACTCAAGGCTTAAGGTTCCCGAGTGTTCCCGATTGATCAGAGCTTCAAAGGCTTGCGTCAATGTGGGCAAGGTGTCTGGGGGATGAAGCTGGGTGAAGTGCATTCCCACCAACTCGTGGCGGTCGTATCCCAACAGATCCGCTGCTGTTTGGTTGGCTTCAATCAGGTATCCCTCGGTATTGGTTAGCAGAATGGCATCGCTGGCTCCCTCCATCAGGGCGCGGTAGCGGGCTTCACGGGCTTCCAGTTCGGCGGTGCGCTCAGCCACCCGAGCTTCCAGTTCGGTATTGAGCCGGGCCAGTTCCAGTTCGGCTTGCTGGCGATCATGAATTTCGTCCTGAAGCTGTTGGTGGCGAGTGGCCTGCTGGAGGGCGATCGCCAATTGTGTGGAGAGCGATCGCAGAAACTCAACCTCCGTCGGTTGCCAGTCGCGGGGCTGCATCTCGGTCACATTCAGCAGACCCCATAGCTGATCTCCACAGCACAAGGGCACCAAAATCTTGGCTCGGGTCTGGAGCTGGGTCAGCATGTCGCGGTGGCAGTCCGACATCTCGGTGGCGTAGATATCGGGCACGACCCGAATTCGTCCTTGGCGATAGATCTCCGCTTGGGTTTCCCGAAAGCAGGTGTCGTTAATATGTTCTCCTATCAGGGAGAGATCAGACGTGGTGGACTCGGCTACTACCACGTTGGCCCACTCTGCCTCAAACCGCCAGATGTTGACGCGATCGCAGCCTAAAATTCTCCGCACCTGCCGCACCGTGGTGTCTAAAATCACCTGCACATCCAGGGATGCCAAGATTTGGGAGGATAACCCGGCCATGAGGCGATCGCGCTCCGCCTGCACCTGAATGGTTTGGGTGCGCTCTGCCACCTGCCGCTCCAGCTCCGCCGCCCGAATTTCTAACAGCGAAATCCGCTCTGCTTCTAAGCGGTTTACCTTTTTCTCTAGCACCTCTGCTAGGTTGTAGAGCTCTAACGGGTTAAAAGCCTGCAGCAAGCTGCTTTGGGTGACGATACCTAGCAACTCTCCCTGCTCCCCAGCCACAATGACCCGGCGAATCCACTGCTGTTCCATCACCTTTTGCACCGTCCACAGAGATTCTGTGGGCGTGATGGTAAACACCGGACTACTCATCACCTCTCGGGCTAAGGTTGTGGGTAAATTGAGCTCTAGGGCTTGGAACTGAACCAGATCACGCTCGGTGAGCAGCCCCACGGCTCGGTGAAAGGGGGCATCAGCACTACCGCCAGGGACAGTAATGACCACGGAACTCACCCGCCGCTCGGTCATCAGGCGAGCAATTTCTAGCATGGAACTGTCAGGTGAGGCACAGAGTACTGACGAGGTCATCACCTCTTGCACCAGCCGCAACCGCAGTAAATCTACAGGGCGGGTCAGTTGTCGTAGGCTTTCATGGGTGACGAGGCCAATCAGGCAATCCTGATCGTCCACGATGGGCACATGGCGAATACGATGCTGTTGCAGCAGGTTGATGGTGGTGAATAAATCTATCAGATCTGATTCCCGTAGGGTGATCACCGGCTGGGTCATCACCTGGGCAATGGGCAACTGATCCAAGGGGTGCTGCTGAGCGCTGAGGCGCACGACGTCTCGCTCGGTTAAGATACCCACCACCCGATCCTGCTCCACGACGACCACACAACTGGAACGGGCCTCCAAGTGCAGGGTATTGTCTGGGGATTGGCTGCGATCAGAACTGCACTGGGCGCGCACCCCACTCATAGCCGCGATCGCAGCCTGCACCGTAGTGTCAAGTGATACGACGATCGGTTTCTGAACCGTTGCCGCAGCTAAGTTCGCATGGACACAGCTAACCGGATGACTACACATGAAGGTGTCTCGTCATAAATAAAAGTTTTTTCTACTATAGCCAGGCGTAATCTAGGAAAAACCTCGATGGTTTGAGTAAAAGTTGTGATTTATTTAAACATTTCTGAGGCTCGATGTCTCAAAGGCGCGTTCATGATTCATAACATTCCATGATTCATCGCACTCATCAATGATGCCCTCATGGTTTTGCACCTAAAGGCCTTGAATTTACCGTAACTTGAGTTTGGGATAAGCTGAAAGCCTCGTTCTCTCGTGGACTAAGATCTTGATTCTTTCATGCAGTACGTTGAAAAATCTCCTTAACCCGAACTGATGTTACCGTACGGATGATGTCACTTCATGACTATAGCGTAGAGAACTTAGCTTGTGCATCCCATCGCATCGGTTCCTGCACTAAGCCGTTTCCAGCCAGTCAAAAATACTGTCAAGCTGTTCTAGGGTCACCAAACCATACTGCCAAAGCACCATAGGCAATAGGTGAGGAAGTTGCCCATTCAATTGTCGCAGTGCAGTGGCGATCGCTGCATCGGAAAGGTCAAGGTCAGCTTGGAGGAAGCGAATAAGTTTGGATTGAAGGGGATTCATGGGAGGGGCCGTGCAGGTCTGAGGTTAGTATAGGTAGGTTTGTGGCGCAGGAGTACAGGGAAGATACGGTTTTAGTCCCAATAATAATTTTATATCTCCGTATATTTCTATAGAAACCGTTGCCTCAATAGATACCACGCTATGTTTCCTGCAAGTCGTCCCATCAGCGATACACTTCGTAATAGCTGACGATGGAGATCTAGGTACATGACAGAACAACGCCTCCAACACCGAGATGGCGACTACGATGTGGTGATCATTGGCAGCGGCATTGGTGGGCTAGTGGCAGGGGCGCTGCTGGCTCGCTACGGCAAGTCGGTGGTGGTTTGCGAAAGCCACAGCATTGCCGGTGGGGCAGCCCATAGTTTTGAGCGCCAGGGCTTTCAGTTTGACTCGGGGCCGTCTTTTTACTGTGGGCTGGGCGATCGCTCCTCCATCAATCCGCTCCGTCAGGTTTTGGATGTGCTAGGTGAATCCTTAGAGGCGATCGCCTACGATCCTCTGGGGCATTATCATTTTCCCGATAGGACGGTGCCGATTTATGGGGATGGCGATCGCTATCGAGCCACCCTGGCCGCCGTCACCCCCCAAGGTGCCCAGGAATTTGCCGCTTTTGAAGCTCGCTTACTGGCGTTGTACCAAGCCCTGCGCCCGATTCCTACCCTGGCCCTGCGGGCCGATTGGCGTCTGGCGCTGACTCTGCTCCGTCGCTACCCCGGCGCGGTGCTGAACCTTCTGCCCCATCTGGGAATTTTGCAATCCTCCGTGGGCCAGGTGATGGATCGCACCGTGCGCGATCCTTGGGTGCGGCGATTGATTGATCTGGAATGTTTTCTGCTGTCGGGTCTGCCAGCTCACGGGACAATTGTGCCGGAGATGGCGGTGATGCTAGGGGAGCGATCGCACTCCCAGGTAGACTATCCCAAGGGCGGCAGTGGGGCGATCGTGCAGGCGCTGGTGCGGGGGTTGCAGCGCTGGGGGGGAGAGCTACGGCTGAATACCCATGTGCAAGAGATTTTGGTGCAGCAAGGACGGGCTGTTGGCGTAGGGCTGAAACGCGGTGGTGAGATTCGCGCTCGGACGGTGATTTCCAATGCCACGATTTGGGATACCTACCGGCACCTGCTGCCCTCGGATGCCGTGCCGGAATCCGTGCGGCAAGCGGCTCTGGACACTCCCGCCGTCGATAGCTTTATGCACCTGCATCTGGGGATTCGTAGCCAGGGGCTAGAGTCGTTGACGGGGCATCACGTGGTGGTGCAAGACGGCCCAGACCTCACCCAGCCAGGGCAAACCTGCATGATCTCGATTCCTTCGGTGTGGGATGCCAGCCTGGCCCCCGCCGGACATCACGTCATCCATGCCTATACTTTGGAATCCTACGAGCCCTGGCGATCGCTTTCCCCAGATCAGTACAACCAGCGCAAGCAAGACCGGGCTCAGGTGCTCTACCGGGCCCTAGAGCGGGTGATTCCCGACCTGGGCGATCGCTTGGTGCTGGAACTAATCGGCACCCCCCGCACCCACGCCCGCTTCCTGCGTCGCCATCAGGGCACCTACGGGCCGGCGATCGCGGCCGACCAAGGACTGTTTCCCAGCACCCACACCACAATTCCCGGTCTGTACCGGGTCGGCGACAGCACCCTTCCCGGCATTGGCATTCCCGCCGTCGCCGCCTCTGGTATTCTCTGTGCCAATACGCTAGTATCATCCTCCCAGACTGCTGACCTGCTGGCTGGTCTGTCTTCCTAATCCCTTTCATCCCTATCCATAACTGCCTTGTTCACCCCCTTAATTGGCGAACTAGCCGCCCTCACCGCCGCCCTGATCTGGGCCGTGGCCTCCTCCATCTACGCCAGCCTTGGCAAACAGGTGTCGCCTTTGGCCCTGAACCTGTCCAAGGGTCTGATAGCCATTACCCTCGTCGGTTTGACCCTCGTCGGCCGCGGCACCTGGCCCAATGTGCCCGGTTGGGCGATCGCCCTCCTGCTCCTGAGCGGCGGCATTGGCATTGGTCTGGGGGATACCGCTTTCTTCACCTCCCTAAACTGTCTAGGGGCAAGGCGGGGGCTATTGCTGGAATCCCTCGCGCCCCCCATGGCCGCCCTCATTGCCCTGATGGTTCTGCAAGAATATCTACCCCTGGCCGCCTGGCTGGGTATTATGCTCACCGTCGGCGGTGTGTCCTGGGTGGTGGTGGAGCGCACCCCCAGTACACCGCAGTTTCAAGCCCGGCCTCGGCGGGGCATCCTGTTTGGATTCTTGGCCGCTCTCAGCCAAGCTAGCGGCGCTGTGCTCTCGCGGGCTGCTCTATCCGGCAGCGAGATTGATCCGCTGTGGAGTACCTTCCTGCGGCTGGTGGGAGCTTTGCTGGTGCTGGTGATCCTAGTGGCAATGCGCCAACAGCAGGGGGAGGTGGTAGCCCTGGGGCGATCGCGACGGCTGGCTCTCACTGTCGCCGTAACTGCCTTCTTCGGCACCTATCTAGCCATCTGGCTGCAGCAGGTTGCCCTGAAGTTTACCGCTGCGGGCATTGCCCAAGCGTTGGGGGCTACCAGTCCCCTATTTGTCATTCCCATTGCGGTTTGGATGGGCGATCGCGTCAGTCCTCGGGCGCTGCTGGGCATGGTGGTGGCTCTGGGCGGCGTGTGGCTGCTGTTGGCGGCCCGTTAACCCATCAGGTGCCTTGGGGGGAGCGATCGCCCTCTACGGCTTGATGGAAATAGTTGACAATTTCCCGCACCACGCCGCTCTTGCCGCGACAGTCCAGCATGAGAATTTCGCCCGCCAGCGCTCCGGCACTGTTGAGATCTTGAACAATTTTGGTTAATCCATGGCCCATGTAGCCGGTGATAATCACAATCAGATCACAGCGGCTAATCTTGGCCTTCACCTTACTGCTACTGGTGCTGACCTCTGTAAAGGGCGGAATTTCAACGCAGTTTTTAACCTTCAGACCATAGCTATCGGATAACGTTTGAATAACGCCTTGGCGGGTATTGGAGTGACCACCCACTAGGGCCACGCTGTAGGCAGACAGGTCAAGCACTGGCGGGTCTGATGCAGGATCGGTTTCAGACTCCGTTGCTGGAACTGGCGTATGGGCTAGGTTGGCTTCATAGTAGGTGAGCAGCGCTTTGAGGGATTCGATCTGCTCCTCCTGCTCTAGAGCCTGGAGCTGCAGGTCGTTATAGTCTGACGTGAGGCGATCGCACTCTTGGCGGAGCTGTTCATTATCTTGGCGCAAATGCTGGTTTTCGTCATCGGCATACTGTTCAAACTCCTGAGTTTGACGAAGTTGCTGATTATCTTGCCGTAGGCGATGGTTTTCCGTATCGGCATGTTCGGCATATTGCTCAAACTCCCGCGCATCCTGCCGCAGGCGATCGCATTCCTGGGTGAGGCGATCGCATTCCACCAACAGATGATCGCGCTCAGCGGTCACCGTTTCCAAGGATTCGAGGAGAAAGACCTCCCGGCGATCGCGTCGCTTGTTTTGGCGCAGCGTGCCGGTCAGGCGGCTTGTGTGGGATAGCGTGCGCGAAAGGGTCGTTGTGACAAAGCGCCCCCAGCGTGACAGAACTCGTTTCATGGTGCCCTATCCTAGCGAGATGGGAGTAGCACTGTCAGATAGACAACATCTGTTCCCATTTCTGACCAGTCTGCCACAAACATCCTGGAATGGTCATCACCCACAACGCAACTAGGGGGATTAGCGAGCCCGAGAACGGGTAATTTGCACACTCAGAGCAATCACCGGCAGCAGTCCCACCAGCAAAATGGCCAACGCCGGGGCCGAGGCTTCCACCAGCCGTTCATCCGCCGCATAGCGATGCACATAAACCGCTAGGGTGTCGAAGTTAAACGGACGGATCACCATGGTGGCGGGCAGCTCTTTCATCACGTCCACAAACACCAGCATAATTCCCGTCAGTAAGCCCCCAGACATCAGCGGCGCATGGACTTTCAGCAACGTGCGACTTGGCGTTTGTCCTAAACTGCGGGACGCATCATCTAGGGTGGGCTTAATTTTAATTAAGCTGGATTCTACAGCCCCAAAGGAGACCGCCAAGAAGCGCACCAGGTAGGCAAAAATCAGGGCTGCGATGGTGCCGCTTAGCAACAGTCCTGTGGAGATGTCAAACAGCGATCGCATGTGGGCATCCAGCCAGTTATCAAACCGAGCGACGGGGATGAGCGTACCCACGGCAATCACCGAACCAGGGACGGCATAGCCCATGGCCGACAGTCTTGTGCCAAAGCGCATACCCCAGCTAGGCTTCAGCCGCACCCCGTAGGCCATGATCATCGAGAGCACAATGGCGATCGCTGCCGTTAGGGTCGCCAAGATCAAGCTATGCTGCGACAGTTGCCAGAAATTGCGGTTTACCGTGCGTTCTAGGTTGTTCAGGGTCATGTTGGTAAACAGCCCGACGGGGATCACCAAGCCCAGCAGCACCGGCACCGTACAGATGGTCATAGCCAGGAGCGATCGCCAGCCCCGCAGATGGTAGGTGGAGAGGGTTTGGTTGCGGCCCACCGTTTGGTAATATCTGGCCTGCCGCCGTGACCAGCGCTCTAGCAAAATCAGCCCAAACACAAACAGCAGCAGACAGGTGGCCAACTGGGCCGCGGCAATGCGTTCCCCCATGCTGAACCAGGTGCGATAGATGCCGGTGGTGAAGGTTTCTACCCCAAAGTGCTGGACGGTGCCAAAATCGTTGAGGGTTTCCATGAGGGCGAGGGAAACGCCGGTGGCGATCGCTGGCCGAGCTAGGGGCAGCGCCACGGTGAAAAAACTTTTCCATGGGCCTCGGCCTAGGGAGCGACTGGCTTCCATCGTACAAAGGGCCTGATCGAGAAAAGCCACCCGCGCCAGCAGATAGACATAGGGATAGAGCACCAAACTGAGCATGACGATCGCCCCCCAGAGCGATCGCACGTTGGGAAACCAGTAGTCGTTGGTGCTCGACCAGCCAAACCAGAGACGCAGCGTCGTTTGCACTGGGCCAAAATATTCAAACACATCGGTGTAGGCGTAGGCGAGCAGGTAGGCCGGAGCTGCAAGGGGCAACAGCAGCGCCCACTCAAACAGCTTGGCTCCAGGGAAGCGGCAGAGAGTGACCAGCCAAGCCGTAGACACACCGATCCCCAGAACCCCAATCCCTACGCCCATCATCAGCCAGAGGGAGTTGAGAACATAGCGCAACAGCACTGTATCCACAAGATGGCTCCAGACGTCTCCGGTGTGGGTGAAGATACTGCTCAAGACCACCAGGGTCGGTGTGGAAATCAAGAGAGCGATCGCCATGACTACCATCGTCCACCCCTGAGATGGCAATGCTTTCACCCATCTGAGTAGATTGGAAAAGTCAAAAGAAGATGAAGTTTTAGAAGACACCAGGATATAACTTGCTATGCTTAATGAGAATGACTTTCAAAATACTGTACACTATACAGCAAGATGCCCCTACAGTCATTGTGGTTCTGGCTATAGGGCGCTTTTGGCAGCGATCGCCTAGGACGCCATGGTCACTTGTTCTAGGCGCATGATCACCTGAGCGATCGCTGCCTGCTGACTACGACCTCCTCTTCCCATTATTCAAGTATTAACTGCGCTATGGTTTCTTTGTCCCAGCACCAACAGCTATATCCTGCCTCAACGTCATCAACAGCCATTGTCCAGCTTAACGATCTCGTCAAATATTTTCCACGTTTGGCCAATCCAGCGGTGGAGTCAGTAAGCCTGACGTTGGAGCAGGGGGAACTGTTGGCCTTGCTGGGCCCTTCCGGCTGTGGAAAAACCACTCTGCTACGTCTGATTGCCGGGTTTGAGCATCCTGATGCCGGGCAGGTGGCGATCGCTGGGCAGGTGGTGTCGGGAGATGGCTGCTGGCAAGGGCCAGAACGTCGCGGTATTGGCATGGTGTTTCAAGACTACGCGCTGTTTCCCCATCTCACCGTGTTTGACAATATCGCCTTTGGTCTACCCACCGCCCGAGGCAAGGCCAAAATGGAGCGGCGGCGGCGGGTGGTGGAAGCGATCGCCTTGGTGGGTCTTGATGGCATGGAGCAGCGCTACCCCCATGAGCTATCGGGCGGGCAGCAGCAGCGGGTGGCCCTAGCCCGCGCCCTCGCGCCCCGTCCCTTGCTGGTGTTGCTGGATGAACCGTTGAGCAACCTAGATGTGCAAGTGCGACTGCGCCTGCGGCAAGAGCTGCGGGCCATCCTCAAAAAAGCTGGCACCACGGCCATTTTTGTCACCCATGACCAAGAAGAGGCGCTGTCTATGGCCGATCGGGTGGGGGTGATGCACCACGGTTGTCTAGAGCAGGTGGGGACGCCCGAAGAGCTTTACCAGCATCCCCAATCGCGGTTTGTGGCAGACTTTGTCACCCAAGCCAACTTTCTCGCGGCCCAGCGGCAAGGCAATCTATGGCATACGGAAATCGGTGACTTTCCCCTCACCGCCGTCGAGGTTCACCAACTCCAAGATGTGACGCCAACGGCCATTGATGTGATGCTGCGTCAAGAAGATGTGCAGATCCAACTGGACGAAACCTCCTCGATTGTGATCAGCGATCGCCAGTTCTTAGGACGCGAGCAGCGCTATAGCCTCACCCTACCGAGCGGGCAGCCGCTTTCTGTGCTAACCTCTTCACCGGTGCATTTAACGGTAGGTGCCAAGGTTCGCGTGACGCCCCAGGCCACCCACCTGCACGGCTACCCTCACAGACTGACCTAGACGCTATGATTCGCAGCCTGATTTTTGACCTTGGGGGCGTGATCATCAACCTCCGCTACCAAACCACCATCGAGGCCTTCAGCCGCCTCTGCGGGTTTGACGTCAGCCCCCTCTACACTCAGCATCAGCAAAATCCCCTCTTCGATCGCTACGAGATGGGACAGATCTCCTCTGCCGAGTTTCGCGAGGGTATGCGATCGCTACTCGGCATCACCTGTGTGGATGACGAGATCGACCAAGCTTGGAACGCCATGCTGTTGAATATTCCTCCATCACGGGTGTCTCTTTTGCAACAGCTTCGTGATCACTACCGGCTGTTTTTGTTATCCAATACCAACGAAATTCATAAGGCAGAATGCGATCGCATCTTTGCCAATACGTTTGGGACTGAGCTTACCTTATCCGGGCTGTTTGATCATGCTTATTATTCCCATGAGGTAGGCGATCGCAAGCCCCATGCCAGCATCTTTCAGCGGGTGTTGCAGGATCACGATCTCGATCCAGCTGCGACGTTGTTTATTGAAGATACTAAGCAGCACATTGATGGAGCGATCGGGGTGGGCTTGCAAACGGTTCATCTTACAGATGGAAAAACCATTCACGATTTAGGTTTGATGTCGAAGTAAGGTATGTTTGGCAATAAGGTATGTCCGGCACTTATGTCCGGCAACGTGGAGCGATAGCAAAGGGCGCTTATGTTAGGGTAAGATTTAGACTAGATAGGAAGAAGCGATCGGGTCTAGGGAGCGATCGCTTCTTGCTGACCTTAGTGCTAACTCTCCAATACCCCGAGCGTGCTGACCAACAGTGCTTTCTGTGCATGGAGACGATTTTCGGCCTCATCCCAAATGCGAGACTGAGAACCCTCCATCACGTCTTCTGTAATTTCTTCACCTCGGTGGGCTGGCAAGCAGTGAAGTACGATCGCTTCTGAATCAGCTAAGCTCAATAAGTTAGCGTTAATTTGATAAGGCTGGAAGATAGGAATACGGCTTTCGGCAAGGTCTTCCTGACCCATGCTGGCCCATACGTCGGTATAGAGCACGTGGCTACCTTCTGCCGCCGCTTTCGGATCATCGGTGATGATCACCTGGGAGCGATCGCCCGCAATTCGACGGGTTTGTTCAATAATCTCCGGCAGGGGTTGATAGTCGGCAGGCGTGGCAATGCGAACATGAATGCCCGCTAAGGCGCAGCCAATCATCAAGGAATGGGCCACATTATTGCCATCGCCGAAGTAGGATACCGTGAGTCCGCTGAGCTGCCCAAAGCTTTCTTGAATCGTCTGTAAATCCGCCAAAATTTGGCAAGGATGTTCCAAATCTGTCAGGGCGTTGATCACCGGAATCTTGGCATAGTGGGCGAAGGTTTCGAGTTCTGCCTGGGCAAAGGTGCGAATGGCCACAATATCTAGGTAGCGATCGAGGACGCGGGCTGTGTCCATGAGGGGTTCACCCCGACCCACCTGGGTGACGCTGGCGTTTAAGTCCAGCACCTGTCCACCCAGTTGATACATGGCCACCGAGAAGCTGACGCGGGTACGAGTTGAGGCTTTGCTAAACAACAGCCCAAGCACCTGACGGCATTGGGGCTGCACCTCGCCGGTTTTGAGGTTGGCTGCTAAGTCTAGCAACCCTAGCAACTCCGCCTCGCTGAGATCGGCTAGGCTCAACAGGTCTCGTCCGTTCAACGCCGCTAAACTCATGGGATTCTGGCTCACTCAATAATGAATAACAAACATGCCCATGTCCCGAAAGGAATGGGGACTACGGGCTCAATCGTCTCCAAACCCTACCAAATCTTGCACCCTTTCGGGAGTTCTTGTCGAACGGATTGACTAGGGTTAGAGGGACTTGAGTCCGGTGGGATCCGAGGTGCTCCTTGGATCTATCTCTAGATGTCTCTAAATGGTGAGAGCAAGTTTACCTTGGGTTGATCCTTGTTCAATCAGGGCATGGGCTTGGCTGGCTTCGGCGAGGGGAAAGGTTTGGCTGAGGTGAATCTTCAGCGATCCTTGATCGATTAACCGCGCACATGTTCGCAGAATCATCGCCTGATCTTGGAGGGCAATGGTGAGGTTTTTCAGCATGGGTGTGAGCATCAGCTCATAGCTGACTCGCAGGTTGCGATCGCGAGCCGTTTTCCAATCAGCATCGGCGGCGGGGGCCAGCAGGGTAACCACATCGCCATAGATAGCCGTAGCAGTAAAGCATTGGGACAGGATCCCACCGCCCAGGGTATCAAAGCTGGTGTCTACCCCGTCGCCTGCTGTCCAGTCGAGCACCGTTTGCACCACATCGGTTTGGGGATAGAGAATGGGCAACTCTGCCCCGAGCTGGCGGACGAAGTCTGCCTTGTCCGCAGTGCTGACGGTGGTGCAAACCTTGGCTCCCTGTAAGTGGGCTAATTGGATGGCTACATGGCCAACGCCCCCCGCGCCTGCCTGCACCAGCACCGATCGCCCTGCCTCTAGCCGAGCCCGATCGTACAGCGCCTCCCAGGCCGTGATCAGCACCAGGGGAGCGGCGGCCGCTTCCGCAAAGCTGAGGGTTTTGGGCTTGGGCGCTAGGTAACGTTCATCCACCACCGTATAGTCGGCGTAGGTGCCCGGTGCGCTGCCCAATCCACCGGCGCAGAAGTACACCTCATCGCCCACGGTGAGCGATCGCACCTCTGCGCCCACAGCTTCCACCACCCCCGCCCCATCACAGCCCAGGATGGCCGGCATCTGGTCGGGATAAAAGGTTCCCCGCTGCCGGAGCTTGGTATCGATGGGATTGATCCCCGCTGCCCGTAGACGTACCAAGACATCCGTAGGCTGGCTGAGGATCGGCATGGGTACGTCACCGAGACACAGCACCTCGGGGCCGCCCGCCGCTGTCATCAGGACTGCTTTCACAATCGCCTCCTAGACGTCACCTAACCGTTGCCGCGCTTGCTGGAGGGCCTGTCGCACCTGCTCAAAGCCTGTACCGCCGTAGCTATTGCGGGCTGATACCACCTGCTGGGGAGCGATCGCCCCATAGATGTCCTGTTCGAAGGCTGGATGCAACGCCTGCCATTCCTCTAGGGTGAGATCCTTGAGCAATTTACCCGCTGCGAGAGAGGTTTTCACCACCTTGCCCACCAGGTTATAGGCTTCCCGGAAGGGAACGCCCTTGGTAGCCAAATAGTCGGCTACGTCCGTGGCATTAGAAAAGTCTTCCGCCACAGCACTGTTGAGGCGCGCCGTGCGAAACTCCAGCCCCTCCGCCATGAGAATTGTCATGGCTTCTAAGCAACCCTGAACGGTTTTCACCGCATCAAACAGGGCTTCTTTGTCCTCTTGCAAATCCTTGTTGTAGGCCAAGGGTAGGCCCTTCATCAACGTAAGCAGCGCCTGCAGGTGGCCAAACACCCGCCCTGTCTTACCACGCACCAGTTCTGGAACGTCGGGATTTTTCTTCTGGGGCATGATGCTTGATCCGGTGGAGCAATTGTCTTTGAGGGTGACAAAGCCAAATTCTTCCGATGCCCAGAGGATGATTTCCTCAGACAGGCGGGATAGGTGAACCATAATCACGCTGGCAGCAGCAAGGAATTCGATAGCAAAATCGCGATCGCTCACGCCATCCAGACTGTTGCTATACACGTCATCAAAGCCCAGCAGCTTAGCGGTGTAGTGGCGATCGATGGGAAAGGTTGTCCCTGCCAAAGCGCCGCTCCCCAAGGGCGAAATATTCACCCGCCGATAAACATCACCCAACCGTTCCCAGTCGCGCTGGGTCATGGCGACGTAGGCCAGCAGGTGATGGGCTAAACTCAGGGGCTGGGCTCGCTGCAGGTGCGTATAGCCGGGGATCAGCGTTTCCACATGCTGATCAGCCAAGTCAATCATCACCGTTTGAAACTGGCGCAGTTGTCCACGAATTTGCTCGATCTGCGATCGCAGGTAGAGACGGGTATCGGTTCCCACCTGATCATTGCGGGAACGGGCGGTGTGTAGCTTTTTGCCCACATCCCCCACCAGTTCCGTCAGCCGTCGTTCTACCGCAAAATGCACATCTTCAGCGTCAACGCCAGGGGTGAACTGCCCTTGGCGATACTCCTGCCGCACCTGCTCTAGACCTTTGACCAGTTGCTCGCCTTCCTCAACAGAAATGATGCCGGTGTGGGCCAGCATTTGGGCATGGGCCTGGGAACCCGTAATGTCATATTCAATCAGTTCAATATCAAAGAAGATACTGGCATTAAACTGGGCGATCGCCGGATGCAGGGCAGATTCAAACCGTTGACTCCAGGTTTGGGAAGAAGATTGGGTCACCAAATGTTTTACCTTGAAAAGCCGCTAGGGGAATAATACCAACTCCCTACGGTCTAGCTCTAGGCTTTTTCCATGGTAAGTAGCTGGACTCACTTCAATGAAGCTTATTGGCCGGGTTTCGACGGCGCTCAACCCTCTTCTCATCAGGATTCGATCGTTCCTACGCTGAGCGTGGGACTACTCCCAGGGTTGCTCCTGCGCCCAGACCTCAGTTGTCTCACAGGAGAATCGTCGCAGGAGCGACTAAGACAGGTGTCAACGCGGGAGCGCTGGCACCATACGACATACGATACTTGAGACTTGCTGGCGTAACCAGGGTCGTGTAGATGTCTGACCCTGGCTTTGAAATGTGTAGACTCCTGCCCTTAGCCGTAGGAGGTCAGGCTGCGAATGAGATAGCCAAAAACGATACCGGCAAGGAATGCCCAGGCCTGACCTGATTCAAAGAAATTGCTAAATAGATCTCGAAAGCCCCGGAAGGGATCGGTATCAAGCTGCTGCGCCAAAATACTCCAATCCTGTAGCCCATCGAGCGGCAGTTGCGTTAGGTGCCACGTATCGCTCAAGAGGCTGAGGTGCATGGACCAAGTGCCAAAGTTAGACGCCACGTCAAACAAAATCATGGTTGAGCCTCGTGTCAGAAAATAGTACGAACACCGAACTATGTAGTAAGCGGCCAGTTGTTGATTGAACGATTAGGGCTGGCCAGCATCAAAAGTTCCTCACAAGAATACGCGCTAATGGGAAGTTTGCGTGCATCGAATCTAAGAAAATTAAAGCAAGGAGATCCCTAGGGCGGTTCCAGGACTTGGACGGTCACTGAAGAGGTTTTCAGGGGCGATCGCTACTATCCGGAACTCATGACCGCTGGAACCCATCATGCAAGAGCAACGCCCCTTTAATACAACAACCTCCACCCAGGTGGGTGGAGGCAGTGTAGTGGATTCCAAAGCGACGTATCGATGCTGGGGATCGATTGGCCGGGGGATGTCTAGACAATAGTTGACCGCTTAGCGGTAGTCGTAGTCGGGCTCCATCTCGGGCTCGGGGACGGCGAAGTTACTGGTGTCGAACAGGTAGCGCACCGCTTCGTCTTCAAGGCGATGAACGAGATAGGGCTCTAACACATTGGAATTGCGTAGAGCTGCTAGGTATCCGTCGAGATACAGGCGTAGCTCATCTAAGCGATACCCTCGGTTCCACTGCTCAGTCAGGGCATCGGTAATGCGTTGGTAGTGGCGAATTGCCTGGGCATCTTGAAGCATAGGTCAATTAGGTGGTAGTGCTTGATACAGCAAATGGCGCGGGGATCGTTAATCGATTGCTAGATGACTAAGGTAGACCAAAAATGACTCTACTTAACTCTATGGTAGCGTTTTGAGCGATCGCCTACAGGACGGAAACCCACCCTTGATGAAAAAATTATCCTGGAATTGCAACTTAACGCAATATAAGTGGAGTCGGCAATCGGTTGATCTCGGTGCTTTTTGTTGCATTCCCAGGCTCAAACCAGCAGTTTATTCATGATTCCTTACGAAATGTTACATCTGTAGGAAGCGCGGTGAGCAACGGCTTGATCTGGGATCACGATAGGGTGGTTTCGGGGAGCGATCGCTAGCGCCTAGATATAGGATCGTTTCCATTGCTACTAGTGTTCCCGAATTGATCCCCTCACATATCAGGTGCTGCCGATCATGCTGCCATCCGATTTATTGATCTATCGCCTCCAAGGGGCCGAGGTGATCCCCAAGCGGTTATCGCTGACTCCGGAGTATGGGGCGATCGCTGCGGAACTGATCCAGCTCTTCCAAGACTCTCAGGGAGCCACCCAGGGCGAACTCAACCGCCAACTGCAGGATTGGGAGGGAGAAGGTATCGATTATCGGATCAAGCGCGGTCTGGCCCACATTGCCAAAAGCAACCTCAGTACGTTTGAGATCGTGAGTCCCCTAGAGCCTCAGCAGCTACGCGATCGCGTTTTTTCTGCTGCCGCGACCACCGTGCCCTCTCCCCAAGCAACGACGATCACCTTAGAGCGCGTTGCCGATCAGCTCACCCAAGAACTGGGGCGCAATGTCCTGCCTGCCCATATTCGCGCGGGTCTCTATGCAGATCTAGCCGAAAACCGCATTCTCATGGAGTTCAATGCCCCTACTCCAGAGCAGTTGATCCATCGCTACAACCTGTCTCAGGTGCAGGGAATTTTCTACAAAGCTAGCCACATTGTCATCCAAGCCCATCGCAATGATCCCGGTGAATATAAGCTGCTGTTTCGCTACCTGAAGCTGTTTGGCTTGATGGCCTACATCGAGGGCGATGCCGACTATGGTTTCACTATCACCATTGATGGCCCCACCAGTTTGTTTAAGCCCAGCACCCGCTACGGGCTCGATATTGCCAAACTGATTCCGGCGCTGCTGCATGTCTCAAAATGGAGCCTTGAGTCTCAGCTTCAGGTAAAGGATTTCTACACCAAAGCCACCACCACCCGCCACTTTGCCCTAGATTCCGACTGCGGCCTCGTCAGCCATTATCCCCCCGGCAAGCCCTATGACAGTATGCTCGAAGCCTCCTTCGCTGATCGCTGGGCGGCGCTCAAGAGCGATTGGCATCTAGAGCGAGAGGTGGATCTACTGCCGATTCCTGGCAGTGTCATGATTCCCGACTTTCGGCTGGTTCATGCTGATGGACGGACGGTGCTCCTCGAAATTGTCGGCTACTGGCGACCGGAGTATCTGCGCAAGAAGTTTGCCCAGGTGCAAAAGGTGCAAAGCGATCGCCTGATTCTGGCCGTTTCCGATCGCCTCAATTTGGAAAAGGCCGGCGTGCGGGTGCAGGATATTCCGGTGCCTGTGGTCTGGTTTAAAACGAAGCTTTCGCCTAAGGCTGTATTAGAAGTCTTGGAAACTTTCGAGTAAATTGGTAGAAATCCATCATCGTTGTCCATTCTAGGGATATCTCCTAGCGATACCTTCTAGGACTATCTATACTGCTCACCGCTGCCCGTCCAACGTGCTTGAGGGTGTGTTCGGCAACGCTGCACCGCCCTGCGCCAAGACTTTGTGGGTGATGCGATCGCTCAATCCTTGCTTAACTCCTGATGCGGGTGCCCAAATATGACCACCAATTCACAGCTTAGAATCTGGCGCAAAGTTGCGGCCCAACGGTTAGATGATCTCATCTCCAAAGCAGAAGGGGACGAGGTGACGGATATCGATAGTGTGGTTGATAACTTACTGCGAGCCCTGGGTGGCCAGGCTCCCCGTTCTGGCGATCGCCCTCCCTACGCCGGCCTCTTTCCAGATGGAGCCGTGGTGCAACAACGACGACGGGCCGCTGGCGGCATCCGTGTGTTTATTGAGCATCTCCAAGACGAAGACTTTATTCCCGCCGATGACCTGATTGATCAACTGCTGCGATCGCTCAGCAAGCTACCGCCGCGCCCCGTAGGTCTGCCCCCCTACGAGTCTCTGCTCTCCTTTAGCCAGGCAACGAGTCCTCGTCAACTCCAACGCTGGCGGGAGTTGGCGGCCCAAGCCCTCGGACAGGTGATTGCCCAGATGCCTGGCGATCTCTGTGATGCAGATGGGGCTGTGGATGATCTGCTGCGGGCCTTGGGCGGTCAGGGCATGCGCCCCGCCGATCGAATGCCCTACCAAGGTTTGTTGCCAGACGGCTCGGTGGCTGAACTACGCCAACGGGCCGCTAAGGGCGTGCAGGTGTTTATCCAACACATCAGCGCCGATCGCTTTGTATCCAGCGATGCCTTGATTGATGGTTTGTTGCGATCGCTGCGAGGGTTGCCGCCTCGCCCGGCTGGTCGCCGTCCCTATGCCGGTCTGTTTCCAGAAAGTACCATCAACGAAATTACCTTGGAGCACCTACAGCACATTGCCCCCAATGGTCGCGATGCCCAACTGCGTAAGTTTGTGGGGCCGCTGAATGCCACCATGGAGGAGTTTGAAATCAATACGCCCCTGCGCCAAGCCCACTTCCTGGCCCAGGTGGCCCACGAATCCGGTGAGTTTAACTACGTCGAAGAAATTGCGTCAGGCGCAGCCTATGAAGGGCGGAGCGATTTGGGCAATACACAACCGGGGGATGGCGTGCGGTTCAAGGGGCGGGGTTTGATCCAAATTACGGGACGCTTTAACTATCAAGATATTGGTAAAGCGATCGGTCTCGACCTGATTAGCAACCCGACCCGTTTAGCCGATGATGACCTAGCAGCCCGCAGCGCTGGCTGGTTTTGGAATCGGGAAAGCCTCAACCAAGTGGCAGATAAGGATGATGTCCGTCTTGTCACCCGTATTATTAACGGTGGATTTAATGGGCTTGATGATCGGGTGAAAAAATTAGCGGCGGCGAAACGTGCCTTGGGCATTTAGCGATCGCTTGCTCATCGTTCTCAACGTCTCATGATTTCTCTTGGGTGACGCCGGACGCGGAAATACTGTGAGTTTGACGACGATCAGCAGCTTCTTCGTTCATTTTGAGCTGCTTGAGGGGTGAGAGGCGAGCTTCGACAGGCTCAGCCCAAAGGGTCGTGCTCTATCGTAGCGTGCTGTGAGGCGCAGCCGTAATGCACCATCTTGCAGGATGTTGAGGCATTCTATCGCTCATGCATCTGTCCATCTGGTTGGCTACTGATAACCTCATCGGACTCACGCCTGCGACCAGTTAGACACACCTGCTCTGAGGGGTTTCTCCCCCCATAAACATCAGAGCCGATCATGTTATTTTCTCAAGAATTGACCTGTTTTTCTCTGGTTCAGACAAAATTAAATCAAGTCCTCTGTAAAAATCAGGAAAAAGGCTTTCTAGTGGTGTAAATATTTATACAACTTACGTAACTCTACTCATTTTTGATCATGCAATCAGGCAGGAATAAAGTGGGCCGATGATGAACCGAAGATCCGTAGGATGGCTGAACAGTTTTAGGCTGCCAAGGGAGATACTAAATGAGGAGAGCTCTCCATAGGTTCAGTCCAGATATCAGGGACGAGAACGCGAGTCTGAACCATAAGATATAGCTATCGCATTCATACGAAAGAGGGTTGCGCTACTCTCGACCATCGGGATTCAGGACAAGAAATCGTTCACCGTACGGTTGAGCTAAGATCAAGTATAAAAAGTCAACGCTTGGTCTAGTGCTGAAGTCCAGTCGAGGGGCTGGTTAGCGTAAGCAGATTGGAACACAAGACCGATGAACATCGCCACCTATCAGACTACAGAGGAGTGCATCACCATGGGACAGTCACAAAACGGATCGTTGAAGCAGAATCCATTCACCACCTACCGTGATCCTGTAACAGGACGGTGGAGTGTAGTTCATCCAGATGCTCATGAGCTGGATGAGAAACGTGGGAAGCCTAAAGAACCTACGCTGACGGTGTTAGATGGTGGCATTCAAACCAAACGATCGCCCCATGGTAGAGCGATCGCTAATCTCAATACAGATGCTATGCCTTAGGCTGGCTGGTGCAGCTACGTCGAGCCACGCGGTTGATGCTACTCCCTCTAGGGTTCTCAAGGTTCTTAGAGGGAGTTATTGATCGATGACGGGTAGCGTACGGTGACGGGTAGCGTACGGTGACAGGTGACGTACGGTGACGGATGATGACTTCCCCATACCGCTGCAAGCATACGGGCTTCATCCAGGGCATAAGTCTTATCTCTAGTCACCCTTATCTCAAGCCAAGACTCGTTCTTGCGGCTGGGTAGACTGTTCTAGACGCAGTAGGCTGCTCTTTAAATCATTCGTGAGGCGCTGAGCGTCATGCTTGGTGGAACCTTGGCGATAGTTCTCCACCTTCAGCGATCGCCCAATATGAATATCCACCTGACAACCCCATCGTGGAATGAGGGGTTGATAGTTTAGGCTAATGGGCACAATTTGAACCCCGAGATTAGGCTGGCTAGCCTCGGCCTGCAGGGCTAACCGCGCTAGACCTGGACGCAGGGGATGGACGTCTCCATCTCGAAAGATGCCGCCCTCTGGAAAAATTACCAACATATTTCCCTGCTGCAAAAGTTCTACCCCTAGCCGCAGACTGGCGATGGATGGGCGATCAACGTTCACCGAAAAGCCACCCAATCGCCGAATAAACCACCCCTGAATGCCGCCCATTTCGCTAGCGGTGACCATAAATCGCAGATCTCGCCCGGTAGCGCGTCGTCCAGTTGCGTAGGGCACCAGCAATGCATCCCAGCGTGATCGATGGGTGGGAGCAAGCAGCACTGGCCCCGTCTTCGGTAGATGCTCTTGCCCGGTGATCGTAATCCGATCGAAGTAACTCGGCAACACCAGATCACAGCCCAGGGGATAGACCAAGGAGGTTAGCCATGGGGAACAGTGCGCTTGAGCGGTCGTCACAGAGGATGACGAGGATGTAAGGGATTGAGTACAGGTTTTGGACAGGGTCATAGGGAAGAGAACGTGAGGAAAACCACAATGGAGCCTTCTCGGTTGCTTCGGAAAGGTTCTCTTACACCCTAGTTGGATTCCATATATTTTCGGTATACCAAAGGGACAGTTTTGTGGGTGTCCCGCTGGGCTATATCTAACGGCACGCCCTTGCCTAGGTGAACAGACTATCGTCTCGCGAGCAGAACCCCTTAGAATGGAGTGGTGTGAGATAGCATCATGCAGCATTCAAGGAGTTGGGCACTGTGACCTCATCAACGGCATCGTCAACCTGGGCAACGGTTCAGCTTGCTCCCAGCTACGCCATTCCCTTGGTTTTGGTAGGGCTGGCCATACCGCTCTTTTGGGTACAGGTTTGGGTGAGTGGGGCGATCGCCCTGTTTGGCCTATTTCTTTTGGTGCAGGCCGTAACGCTACGGCTCTGCTTCACCAACGACGCCCTGGATGTCTATCGCGGCGAGACTCTGATTCGGCGTTTTCCCTATCAAGACTGGCAAAACTGGGCAATCTTCTGGTCGCCATTCCCTGTGTTGTTCTACTTCAAAGAGGTGAACAGCATTCACTTTTTGCCGATCTTGTTCAATGCTGAAACCCTAGAAGCTTGCCTGAGGGAGCGTTGTTCGGTTGCGCCATCCACGCCCACGCCGTAACCCATGGGCGATCGCGATCTGCTCTAACCAGGTTGCTGATTCTGCCATGCCGTCTTAACCCTAGGATGCTGAATGGGCGTTACCTACGCCGCTGTTCCGATTGAACTATTGTCTTGGCTATGACTTCTGAGCAACCCCTAAACCTAGATTCCTTATCTGCCTCCGGTGGCGATCGCAAGGATACGCCGCCGTCGGATACTCCATCACCGAAGCGTTCTGCTAGCGACCAGCGCGCCCCCATTCCGCTCTCCCTGGGCAATCCCACTCCAGCGGGGCGATCGCCTCAACCGTCGTCCGGTGATTCAGGGCTAGATCAACGGGTTGCTGACCTGCGCCGCGAAGAACGGCAGTTGAAGCAGGACATTGAAACCCTGCAAGCGTCCTACACCCGGATGATGCGGGATCAGGTGATGGAAACCCAGCGCACCATGGGGCGGGTGATCCAGGAAAGTCTGGCCGATCTAGAGCAGCGTAAGCAAACCCTGCAGCTTGCGGTGGAGCAGCTAGAGCGGCGTCAGGAACGGATCAAGGCAGAGATGCGCACGACCTTTGCTGGGGTTTCCCAAGATCTAGCCATTCGAGTTCAGGGGTTTAAGGACTATCTCGTGGGCAGTTTGCAGGATCTAGCAACGGTGGCCGAGCAGCTTGAGATGCCTACGCCTCAAGCTGCTCCTCTCCTGCCCGAAGCGGTGCCTGTGGTCGATGCTCCACCTAGCCGTGGCGCTTCGCCTAAGGTGATGGATCAGGCCTTTGCCGCTGATGCCGATCGCATTCGGGCCTTGCTCGATCGCTACCGCACTACGCCGGATTACTACGGCCCACCCTGGCAACTGCGCCGCACCTTTGAGCCGATCCATGCCGAGCGCGTTTCTAAATGGATGTTTGAGCAAGGTGGACGGGGTGCCCTACGCAGCATGGGATCTCGCCTGCAAAATATTCTGATCTCCTCAGCGGTGATTTCGGTGCTCTGCGACCTCCATGGCGATCGCCTGCGCGTCCTCGTCTTGGCCAATAGTCCCGAACGGTTAGGAGAATGGCGACGAGGGTTGCAAGACTGCTTGGGCATTTCTCGCGGCGACTTTGGTGCCGATCAGGGCGTGGTGCTGTTCGAATCTGCCGAAAGCCTTGCCCAACGAGCCGATCGCTTCACCCGCCAAGGCGACGTGCCGTTAATTTTGATTGATGAAGCTGAGGAGCAAATCAGCCTCTCCGTGTTGGAATTTCCTTTCTGGCTAGCCTTTGCCCCTGATCCCAACCGTCCGGTGTACTACTAAGGGGTCACTTAGGGAGAGGACTCAATTAAATGAGGCTGTCGGGTTGCTCCCTGCTCAAACTCTTATGAGAAACGGGTTGAACAGAGAGCAACGTTGAAATGCTCAACAATCGTTATGTTCTCCTGCTTGCCACAGACTCCCTGGTGAAATAACGCCCTCAAGAATCCCTATAGCCACCACGGTAAGACGGTGAGACCTAGACAAAGCCGCTTGATTGAGACAACAACGACTTCAAGAGTCACCCGCCGAGGCTTGACGAGCAGAACCGTGTAAACAGATACTGCTTAAAGAGCTAGGACGTGGCCCATGGTTGTGTGGATTTTACTGTGCATTGTATTGCTACTGGCGGCCTATTTGTTGGGATCGATTCCCACAGGCTATTTGGCAGGCCGCCTTGTGAAAGGAATTGATATTCGTGAGCATGGGTCAAAATCCACCGGAGCCACCAATGTGCTGCGGGTTTTGGGTACCAAGCCGGCGATCGCTGTCTTAGCTGTGGATGTGGTGAAAGGCGTGCTGGCGATCGCCGTCACTCGGGGCATGTTGAGCATTCCTGCCCTGCTGGCCCTGGCTCCTGCTTCGGTGAATCAAGCCCAGTGGCAGCCCTGGCTGATTACCCTGGCGGCGCTGATTGCCATCTTGGGCCACAGTAAATCGGTGTGGATTGGCTTTACGGGCGGCAAATCTGCTGCAACGGGTCTGGGCGTCTTTCTGGGCATGTCTTGGATGGTGGGGCTAGGAGCCTTGCTAACCTTTTGCTCGATCTTAGCCGTCTTCCGCTTTGTCTCCCTCAGCTCCATGAGTGCCGCCTTGATGGGCATTGTGCTGATGGTGGTCTTTCGTCAGCCGTTTCCCTATCAGCTCATGGCTGTGGTCGGTGGAGTTTATGTTATTTTGCGGCATCGCACCAATATCCAGCGCCTTCTAGCCGGCACTGAACCTAAAGTTGGTCAAAAAGTCCAAACCTAGAGAGCGATCGCCCTGGGATGGCGATCGCCAGTAGAGGGGTGTCAGATGACGGGTGTTGCTAAATCGCGACAGGATGTGCGCTAACGAACCGTGAGCGAGACGTTCACACTCGCTAATTCATCCCCACACTTAAGGCAGTGTGAGCATCTTGCGCATCTTCTGATTGCATATCTTCATTCAACAACGCCAGATTACGTATATTTTCCCCACTGCAGCATCAGGGTCACAACGTATAGAATCACCGCCGATCCGATCACGGCGGGAATAATCCTCACGTTTTGGATATGCCAGCGCAGGGCTGCATGATCGAGACCAAACTCTTGGCGCAGCAGGGCAAAGGCCCACTCGCCGAAGAAAACCCCAACAATGCCAATGATCACAAGACCAAAGGCTTTGCCAGGAATACGGCGGGGAATTAACACATTGGCTAAGACGGCACAAGCAACCGCTAAAACAAAGCGGACAAGCAGATGACCGATATCCATGATTTTGGCTCTCCTGGTGTAGAGGATTAATCCAGCTATACGCCCAAGTCGAAGCAAAATCAGTATGCCTAGGTCAATTGACTGGGCATCTCTAACCGACTGAGACCGTTAATAGCTCTGGATCTTGGAACAATGGGGTACTGAGGTAGCGTTCACCAAAACTTGGTTGAATCATGACGATTAATTTCCCGGCATTTTCAGGACGGCGGCCAACCTTGATGGCTGCAGCTAGGGCAGCGCCACTGGAAATGCCCGATAGCAGACCTTCTTCCGATGCCATGCGCCGACCATAGGCGATCGCTTCATCGTCATCCACGGTCACCACTTCATCGATGAGATCAACCCGTAAGACTTCCGGCACAAAGCCTGCACCGATACCTTGAATTTTGTGGGGCCCGGGTTCTCCGCCCGATAGAATGGGGCTGTTGGATGGCTCAACAGCGATCGCTTGGAAGCCTGGCTTACGCTGCTTCAGCACATCTGCTACTCCTGTTAGGGTACCCCCGGTACCCACGCCAGCGACCAGCATATCTACCTGACCATCGGTATCATCCCAAATCTCGATTGCCGTGGTTTGTCGGTGAATCCGCGGATTGGCTGGATTACGAAACTGCTGCAGCATATAGGCATCGGGAATGCTGTCCACAATCTGCTGGGCGCGACGGATACATCCCCCCATGCCCTCGATGCCCGGCGTCAGCTCCAACTGGGCTCCGTAGGCCCGCAGCATGGCCCGGCGTTCCGAACTCATGGTCTCAGGCATGGTGAGAATGAGCTTGTAGCCCTTGGCAGCGGCGGCCATAGCCAGTGCAATGCCCGTATTGCCAGAGGTCGGTTCTACTAAGACGGTCTTGCCGGGCGTAATCAAACCATCTTGCTCTGCTGCTTCGATCATGCCGGAGCCAATCCGATCCTTGACCGATGCGGATGGGTTCATGCCCTCTAGCTTCACGATGATGCGGGCAAGACATCCCTCAGCTTGGGGGATACGGTTCAGTTGAACCAGCGGAGTATGTCCAATCAGTTCAGTAATATTTTGGGCAATACGCATAATCGTCAGTGGCTAATAAGGTGAGTCAACAATAATAATGTCGGGGCGATCGCTGCTTGGATCACACCCTACCCCTAACCGTTGAGACGCCATGGGTCAGCATTCTGGCATGGCATCATTGTCGATCGCTTTGGGGGAGACGGGCTGAAATTGCGATGAACTGTAACGTTCACCCGGTTCAAAGCCCGCCCTTGGGAATCGTCTTTGGGCTGGCTGGAGCGGGACTGGAATCTGAATTCTGAACCTTGAATCCTGAACCCTGAACTCTGACCTCTAGATGTAGTACATGATGTTTCGTTGCTGACGAGCATCACGCTTTTCCGTCAGATCTTGCAGGGTATAGCGTTGTAACACTGATTCTGCTGCATGGCGAGCTTCTTGCCAAACCTCAGCCACTACGGTGGACTCGGCGGACTTGGGGCTCTCGTCTATCGATTGCTGAGGGCTATCGAGCCCCTCAATACTGCTGATGATGTCCCACAGGGTAATTTTCCAAGGTTCACGAGCCAGGAGATAGCCGCCTTTCGCGCCACGCTGGCTTTTGACGACCCCTGCCCGGCGCAGGGTGGCGAGGAGCTGCTCCAAGTAGCGATCGGGAATATCTTGCTCTGTAGCAATTTGCCGAATTTGCAACGGTGTACCCGTATTGTGGTGAGTGGCCAACTCAACTAGGGCCAGCAAGGCATACTCGGTTTTACAGGAAAGTTCCACAAGCACTACTCATGACAACAGTGGCATCAGGGCGTGCGATCGCTTGGGAGGCGCAGCCTAGATGTCTCCTAGATCGAGATCCCCACGGCAGCGATCGCCTTTCCCTAGTATATCCCGGTTCTCCACTGGGGTTTGCTGGATTATAAAATCTTGAGCTAGATGTTACCGTGTGTCCTCGGTTTGTCCTAGGTATGATCGGCTTGCAGCCACCTCTGCAGGAGACCAATCACCACGGCGGGTAGTTCTAGGTGAGGCAGAACGCCGACATCATCCATGGACACAAACTCCTTCACCGCTGCGGGATTGAGGCTAGCCAACCGCTGTCCTTGGGCAACGCTGGTAAACCGGGAAGCGGCTCCCCAGAGCATAAAGGTGGGCGTCTGCAGCGCGTCTATATAGAGGGAGAGATCGAAACAAAGGGAGCCTTTAAGAGACGCCAGGGCGGCATACTCGGCATTCTCTTGTTGGGCAGAGGCTACGTAGGCGGCAACCATTTCGTCGGTAATCCGCGATCGCTTGGCAAACAGAAACTGCTCCAAAAAGTTGCGCACGGCCAGCTCATTGGCAGCTCCCAGGGTGTAGATGATCCGATCCAGAATGGGAGTGCCGGCCAGTTGGGCCGCCAAACCGCTTTGGTAATCTTGCCCAAAGTCGCTATAGCCCGAGGGCGATACGAGGAACAGGGAATTGAATAAATCGGGGCGCTGGCTGGCTAGCCGCAGAACGAGACCGGCGGTGAGGGAGGTGGACACTACGGTGGCTGGCTGCTGGGCGACTTGCTCTAAACATTCCGTGATCACCGCGAGATAGTCGGCAATGCTGTAGTCGCGGGGGGGATGGGCCGACTGTCCCCAACCTACGAGATCGGGCGCAATAATTCGATGGGTGGCGGCAAAAGCCGGGTAGACCTTCGACCATTCAAAGGCCGAGGAACCACCGCCCAAGCTGTGGAGAAACACCAGCGGCGGGGAGGAGGTCTCAACGGGCGATCGCCAGGGAGCACCAGCGGGACTGTAGTACACCATTTTCCCCAGGGAGGTCTGGATGTGCTGGGGTTCGAAGCCGGGTGGTTGAAACTGTTTCATAGGGTCGGACAACTGCAAAGAAGGCATGGATCTCCTCTAGCTTATCGCTGAAGCCTAGGGGGGAGCGATCGCTACAATTCTTTGTAATGGGCAGCATCCTCAATCTGCCTGCCTTGCACCTCTTGTCCTGACGCGATCGGCTGGTTTCAACTTGACGCTAAAGTTCAAAACAGTAACAATGAATACAGAAATAATTTTTGTTCATTGTTTCGCCCTAAGGCAGCTCCGCCGATGATCGGTCAAGAGCGCCATCCACTTCGCATCAAGCTTATCCGTTAAAGGCAGTCAGGATTATGTCACTACACTATCGCGGCGTCGAATACGATCACGTTTCACCCTCCATGGAAACCACTGGAGCTTCGATTGTTGGGCATTACCGTGGAGCAACGCTAAAGATTCGCCAGCCCAGAACATCCGTGGGCCAAGCCCCAACGCAGCCCCTGAAGTATCGGGGTGCTTGGGTTCGTTAGATCTCTCTAGGCAGGTACCAGAATGGAGTCAAGAGACGCGAGCGATCGCGTCTTTTTTTGGGGGTTATTTGACCTGTGCACTCCAATATGGATGGACGCCTCCTAGTCCTAGCCAGTTGAGGGGGGCGATCGCCAGCGACGGGTACCGCGATGCAGACAGGCTGCCGCAGCGCATTGGGCAGCTTGGTGTAGAGCTGTTTCTACCGATTCGGTGAGAATACAGTGGCAGAATGCGCCATGGAAAATGTCCCCAGCTCCTAGGGTGTCCACGGGTTGGATGGTGGGTACGGGAATCTCCTGCAGGCGATCGCCATGCCACCATTGAATGGGGCGATCGCCGTGGGTGACGATGACGTGAGGAATGCCCAGGTCGATCAGATACCGTCGTCGATCCTCCGGTGTCGAGCCTTGGGGCGGCTGAAAGTTGGCGGAACAGATGGCATAGTCGGCCCAGGGCAGCACCTTCTCAAACCCCGGTTTCCAACTGCCGCCATCGATGACGATCGGGATCTGGGCCTGCTTAGCCCGAGGGGCGATCGCCGCACTCACCGCCATTTGATGACCGTCGATCAGCACTACGTCAATGGTGTGATTGTCGATCGCTGACCAGAGTGGGTCTGGAATGCGATCGCTGCTGGCTTGGGCGCGGGCAGCGTTGAGGGAGACGACGGCGCGATCGCCGCTGGCTTGGGTAACGAGGATCGATGATGTGGGGGGTGGTTCAGAACGCTGGGGATGCAGATCCCAGTGGGTCAGACCGCAGGTTTGGATATCGGAACGCAGAATACTGCCGAGAGCATGGCTACCGATGCCGCTGAGTAGCGTACTGTCATGCTGTCCTTGTCCCAAATGCTGGAAGGCAACGGCGGCGTTGGTGGCGGGGCCGCCCGCAGCGATGTCGTAGTCTTCGGCTACAATCTTTTGGTTAGGATGGGGCAGAACATCTACGTGGTAGATCACGTCGAGGGTGGTGAGTCCAATAAATAAACCGTGGGCCATCGTCAAAGTGCCTGTCTAACCGTTCCGGGCGGGCATCGCCTTCATGATAGTAGAGGGAAACCTATGGAGATTCAATCGGGAACGCTCTACGTGGTGGGTACGCCCATTGGCAACCTGGAAGACATGACCTTTCGAGCGGTGCAGGTGTTGCAGCAGGTGACAGCGATCGCAGCGGAAGACACACGCCATACGGGCAAGCTCCTGCAGCACTTTCAGATCACCACCCCCCAGGTGAGCTACCACGAACATAATCGCGTGGCGCGGCTGCCGGAGTTGCTGCAGCGTCTCCAGCGGGGCGAGGCCTTGGCTTTGGTGACCGATGCCGGGATGCCGGGGATTTCCGATCCGGGCTATGAACTGGTCAGCGCTTGCATTACGGCGGGCATTGACGTCGTGCCTATTCCCGCCGCCACGGCGGCTACCACGGCGTTGATTGCTTCGGGGCTGCCCACGGATCGATTTATTTTTGAAGGATTTTTGCCGACCAAGGCCAGTTTGCGCCAGGAGCGGCTGGATGCTTTGCAGATGGATCCTCGCACGGTGATTTTATATGAAGCGCCCCATCGGGTGTTGGAAACGTTGCAGGATCTGGCCCAAAGTTTTGGGGGCGATCGCCCCGTGGTTCTGGCCCGAGAGTTGACTAAACGCTACGAAGAATTTTGGCGCGGCACGCTCACAGAAGCGATCGCCCATTACCAAACCCATGCACCCCAAGGGGAGTTCACCCTGGTGGTTGGGGGGGCTTGTTTGGCGCAGCCGGTGCTATCCGAAGATGCGCTCAAAGCGGAACTGCAATCCCTTCTACGGCAGGGAATATCGCGATCGCAGGCCAGCCGTCAGCTAGCCCATCAGACTTCCCTATCGCGACGGCAGCTTTATCAACTTGCCCTGGCCATTCCAGATTCCCAGTCTCCTTTAGATGAAGCAGGTGTTTTATGATGACCGTCATTCGTTTTTATCTCGTCACGCCCCTTGTGGTGATCAGCATCCTCATGGGCACGGCCTGCAGCTCGCCCACCCGTTCCAGCACCGAATCGGTTGCGGTGGAGAGCGGAACGCCGAGCGAACCCCTGATGGATAACGCCCCGCTGGATGAGCCGGAGATGCCCAGTGATGACAGCCCCACGGCTGAACCTAGTCCAGCACCTGCAGTTTCAGAATCAAGCCCATTAATTTCTGAATCAGGGATCGGTACCGCTCAGTTGGGCATGACCCTGGCCGAGTTTCGAGAGACCCTAACAGCGGATCAAGAGCTAACGCCAGTTGCCAATGTCATGGTGGATTTTGATGCGATCGCTCTCACCCAGGCAGGCGAGATTCAGTACTATATTCTCCACCTCAGCGGCGCGCCCTTCACCGATGCGGACGTGATTCAGGGGCTGAAAACTGAAAACCCAGCCTACCAAACCCAGGAGGGCATTGGCGTCGGCAGCGCCATTACCCAAGCGGAAGCTATGTACGGCGATGCTACCTTAGCCTACAACCTGGAAAACGAAGGGCGGGAATACGTGCGGTTTGCCAATTTTCCAGCTAATAACATCCTGTTTGGCACCGGTAGCTACGGTGCCCAAACCGCTGGTATCTATCCTGAAACCAGCGGTTCCTATCATGAAACCCAAGCATTTCGCGATGATGCCGTTCTAGAGTCGATTCTCTTGGTGTGCCTGAGTGCAGACTGTAGTAACTGATCCCAGTTGTCCAGATAGGTTAGGCGTCTAGATAGGTTAGGCGATCGCATTCTCAGTATCGGGGTCAAATAGATGTAGCTTATCCGCTGCGATTGCCAGCCAAAGTTCTTCACCAATCGACACCGGCCGATCCGGCTCGATGCGGGCTTGTAGGGTGATGCGATCGCTGACCGTGCCGTGCCCCAGACGTACTGATAAGTAGGTTTCACTCCCCAACGCCTCCACCCGTTCCACCGTCACCGGCAGATTTTTGGGTGCCGGGACGCTCACACTCAAGTGTTCAGGACGAATCCCCAAGAGCAGCGATCGCCCATCATAGCGGCCCAGGGCATCTTCCCAGGTACCGGGGATGGTCAGGCGAAAGTGATTGTGGGTGATCAGCAGCGGTGCGGTCACGGCCACGGTCAAAAAGTTCATGGGTAGGGTGCCGATAAACTCCGCGACAAAGCGATTGACGGGATGGTTGTACAACGTCAGCGGCGCGGCCAGTTGCTGAATTTGCCCCGCGTTCATCACGGCAATGCGATCGCCCATGGTCATGGCTTCAGTTTGATCGTGGGTCACGTAAATGGTGGTGATGCCCAGCCGCCGCTGGAGGTTCACAATTTGCGATCGCGTCTCAATTCGCAACTTGGCGTCTAAGTTAGAGAGCGGTTCATCCATCAAAAACACCGACGGATTACGCGCCATGGCTCGCCCCAGGGCTACCCGCTGCTTTTGCCCACCGGAGAGCTGCTTCGGCAAGCGATCGAGCAACTGCTGGATCTGCAGCATTTCCGCCACCGTCAGCACCCGTTGATCAATAGCCCGCTCCGTGGGCGACCAGTAGCGCAGTAATCGCGGTAGGGGACGGGTTGCAGCCACCAATCCCTTTTCTAGCCAAGGGGGAAGCGATCGCTCATTGTCCGTCTTTTGGGGATCAATCAACGAATGGGCCGTGCGCCGCAAGCCAAAGGCCAAATTGTTGTAGACCGTCAAGTGGGGATAGAGGGCATAGTTTTGAAACACCATGGCAATATCCCGCGCCTTGGGTGGGAGCTCATTGACCAAGCGATCGCCCACCCAGATATTGCCGCCGGTGAGGGTTTCGAGCCCCGCAATTAACCGCAGCAGCGTACTTTTGCCGCAGCCCGATGGCCCCACCAGCACCATAAACTCGCCATCATGAACCGTGAGCTGAATCCGGCGCAGCACCGATACATGGCTTTGCCGTCCGTCTGCCGACTCCTCCACCGGGTCAGCGATCGCCGCAACGGGAACAGCTCCATCGCTCACCATTGCCCCGCCAGGCGGGCGCGTTCCGGCCTGCCCCGTCCGGTGGGAGAAACTTTTGTACACGTTCTCTAGAACGACTTTTGCCACGATACCTTGTCACTTGAATGTGCTCCGCCTATTGTCTCCTATTCCTCCAGCTTCCGCACCCCCAGAGATGGCGACCTTGCCCAAATGGAGCGATCGCTCTTCGGAAGGGCGTCGCAGTTTACACCTAAAGCAAGGGTTCTCGTTTCCAGCGATTTCTCAAAAAAAGTTGCGCTATTTTCCCCGACCTTTGCTAGGATAGGAAAGCAATACGCGGATGTGGCGGAATTGGTAGACGCGCTAGATTTAGGTTCTAGTTTCGCAAGAAGTGAAGGTTCAAGTCCTTTCATCCGCATAAGTGACCCATTAACGAGATAGACGTTCGATGAAATCATGCTATGCCAGCAAGTCTTGTCTGACGCTGGGTATGATGCATCGAGGAATGTCTAGCGTCCAACTCATGTCATTGAATTTATAGGCTCTAGAGAGCGATCGCCCCTCACGTCTCTCTAGGCTGATGGACAAAACTCCTGCGATCTTGATTCTCTTGTAGCTTGGGTTGGCATCAGCGTAACCCCAGGGAATCTAAGCTGATCCTGGGTTTGACGTTGCTCAACCTAGCCTAGGCAAAAAGATGGGTCAGTCAATCAGCTCTCTGGGTCAAACGTAACCCTGACATTGTTAACCCCATCTCAAGCCCTGCTTAGAATTGCCGGGAGATTGGGTAACCTGATCGCATCTATCCTGCGGATGGCCCCTCGGCCATCTAGCTCCATCCCAGACACATCACTAGACCATCAGGGCCGCCTTGTCTTCAACAACACGACCCAGGCGATCGCGTTACTGTAGAACTAGCAGGCGGCGGATGACCTTTCCTTTAGGTTTTCCCTGTCCCACTGCCCCCTTAAGATCCTCTAGCTCCCTCAGCCCAGATGAGGATCAACCGCAATGTCCCCCCATACCCATTGTTTAGATGCTTGGCTGCATTTTCCCTTGACCATCGAGCTCTTCACTGACAGACTTTTTCACCCCTATGACTACCCATCTCAACCGAATTCTGATGCTCGATCTTGAGCATCAACATCAGCCATTGCAGGAAAAACTCCAAGCGGCGATGCAGGAGGTGATGCTCAGCGGAGACTATGTTCTGGGACAAGCCGTGAATGAGTTTGAGATGGCCTTTGCCACAGCCTGTGGTGTGGACTATGGCATCGGCGTGGGGTCAGAAAGTGATGCCATTACCCTAGGGCTGCATGGCTGTGGGATTGGCGCTGGTGATGAAGTGCTGCTACCCGCTCATCTCCCGATCGCTACCCTCTTGGGCGTGGTGCGATCGGGGGCAACGCCGGTTCTCGTCGATTGTCATCTTGAAACCGGCCTGATGGATTTGGTGGCAGCCGAAAAGCTGATTACGCCCAAAACCCGCGCCATTATTCCCGTTCACCTCTATGGACAGATGGTGTCGCCGGTGCAGCTTTTGAGTTTGGCCAGCACCTATGATGTGATGATTTTTGAAGATGCTAGCCAGGCTCCGTTTGCTGAACGAGATGGCTATCGGGCTGGTTCGGTGGGCATGGCAGCATCGTTTAGCTTCCATCCCACTCGCAATCTATCGGCCCTCGGCGATGCAGCGATGGTGGTGACGCGGGAAGGGATCGTGGCTCAGACGGTGCGATCGCTCCGTAACTGTGGCGCACCCCGCAAACACTACCACACGGATATTGGAGCCCAAAGCCGTCTTGATACTCTGCAGGCGGCTGTTCTGGGGGTCAAGCTGCCCTATTTACCGGCTTGGACGAACGAACGCCAGCACCTAGCCCAGTTCTACGACCAACTGCTTGTCCCTTTGTTGGATCAAGGGATTTTGCCCTTGGAAAATCAATGTGGGGCGGGGCATGCCTACCAGTCCTATGTTGTGCGGATTACTCAATCCTGTCCTCTAGACCGTGCTTCTATGCAGATGGAATTGGCGGCTCAGGGCATTCAGACGTTGGTTCACTACCCGGTTCCGGCCTACCTCCAGCCGGCGTTCAAATATTTGGGCTATCCGCCTGAATCGTTTGCCCATACGGAACTGCTGTGCCAAGAAGTCCTCTCTCTGCCGCTCTATCCAGGTCTGGAGCAAGCACAAGTGCAGCGAGTAGTGGATGCGATCGCGTCCCTAACCCGCTTTTCCTATAGCGTTGAACAGCATGACTGATCCCTGTGCAACTGATTGCCTGCGCGACTAACTAGAAGCGCTGGTGTAAAACCGCAGGGCAAAACGCCAGAAGCGATGGGAGATCCAGAAGAGTCCCATGGACAGCAGCGCTGAGCCCAGAACCCACCAGCTCGTTGCTCGGTTGAGGATCATCTGGGCGGGGACGGTGGTGAGAAAAGCCACGGGAATAATAAAGGTGAAGAAGAAGCGATAGGCGGTGGGGTAGGCGACGATGGGAAAGCGGCCTGATTCAATGAGCCCCCGCAGGACTTCGGTGACGTTATAGATTTTGACGAACCAGATGCTGGTGGCTCCCAAAATAAACCAGAGACTATAGAGGCTGAGAAACCCAAAGGCGATCGCTGGCAACCCCCGCAAGTAATCCAGCGGTGCAAGTCCCAAGCGCTGCCCCGCATAACCGATGATGATCATCCCAAAGAGGGCATCGGGTAGTCCCCAGGGGGAAATGGTGTGGAGCGATAGCCAGAATTGGGCACTGACGGGCTTGATCAAAATAAAATCGAGGGTGCCGTTTTGCACATGGGTGACAATTTTGTTGAGGTTGGGGGCCAGGAGGGTGGCGGAAAATCCTTGAAATAGGGTGAACATCCCCAGCACAATCAGCGCCTCGTCCCAGCTCCAGCCCTCGAAGGTATAGTCTTGCTGGTAAAACAAAAACAGGCCAAATAGGCTGCCGCTCATTCCCAGCAGGCTGCTGAGGGTGGCGATCGCAACATTGACTCGATACTCTAGCTCAACCGCGATCGCTGCCCCCCAAAACCGCTGCAAAATTCTGGCATAGTGGCGAAGATTGCCTAACACGCTTTCACCTATCCTGAACACTATCCTGAACGGGGACGAGACTGAGTGAAGACTCTAGTAGACCATCCGTATCCTAACACCCGCAAGGTTTACGTCCCAGTTCCGCCATATTGCGCAGTGCAATAATTTGTAATACAGGGGTATGATGGTCGATAGAAGTACCTAGTCAACTGAATAGAGAAGGAGTGAAGTCCATGTCTCACACTATCTCGGCGTCTAACGTCTCGACCCAGTCTAACTTCACGGTGGTTGAACTGACACCCGGTGTGTACGTTCGCACCTCCATTCCCGCCGCCAACCACGCCGCTCTGCGAGCCGGGTTTGCTGGATATACGGTAAATCCCCGCTGGACGGTAACCAAGCTGCGTGCATGGAAAAAGGGACGGCAATGGCGCGATGCTCTTGCTCGGCAAGAAATGGTTGTGCGTCCTAGCGACTCGATGCTGGTGTTTGCCGCCCAGCCCGGTGCAGATCCATCGCAGTCGTCGGATACAGACAAACCCGTTCAACCCTCGTCGGGCAACTGGTTCACCCGCAAACGGATGGCGATCGCCTCCCCCTTTGCATAACCCTATCGAATTGAGGCCATTTAGAATCCACTATGGATAGTTCCAGTAGTACCGGTAGCATACCGAAGAGAGGCGCAGCCCAGGCTGCGCCTCTCGTGTTTTAAATGGGCATCGCTACATATGCCCAGCTAGTACCGCAAGACAGAAAAACGAAGACAGAAAAACGAAAAGGAATTCCAGGACACACAAGGGTTTCTGCCTTAGCAACTAGGCGGGTTACTTCCGTCTCAGAGTACTAGCTACCGCGATAGGTGCTATAGGACCAGGGGGAGACCAGCAATGGCACATGATAGTGGGCAGCGGAATTCGCCACACTGAAGCGCAGGGGAATCTCATCCAAGAACGGTGGATTGGGAGCTGCTTGGTTGAACTGCGCAAAATAGCTGCCCACGGAAAAGACTAGCTCATAGGTACCCACCTTAAAACCGCTGTCGGTCAATAACGGTGCATCGGTGCGGCCGTCCTCATTGGTGGTGACCTGGGCGAGTAATAGATGGTCTCCTTCGTCTGAAATGCTCCAAAGGGCGATCGCTACCCCCACTGCTGGGCATCCGTGGGCCGTATCAAGAACATGGGTGGTCAGGTATCCGGTCATGGTGAAATTGCTTGCACTAAAATCTGACCTCAACCATACCGCGAACCCTTTAAAAGCGATCGCCCTTGCCCTAGACAACTCGGCAGACTGGCACATGACGTCACGCGGTGGCCAGGGCTGGATTTTATGGCTGACAACGCCCAGGATCCTTAAGGGTCACTGTCTGGAGAACCATGGCGGCGATCGCCACCCAAGACTTCACCCTGCCGCATAGCTCCATCCGGACAACCACCTGACAAAGTGCCACAGGTCCAAGGGGCTATGCCGGAAACTACGAAATCCTAAGGTGTAGACCTGAGTATCAATCCGTAGATATCCCTAGAGAGGAGAACCTACGCGATCGCCACCCACATCTCCCTACCATCTATCTCGACATCATTGTCACAGAACGTCATGAATCCTCGAAAATCTTCACTCGTGCATCCGGCCATGTCTACAACCAAAACGACAAAAACCGCAAAAGCAACGGTACACCTATCGTTCAATACGCTGAGCCCCTTTGAGCGTGTTCACGATCAGTATCGAGACCATGGCATTCAGTTTGAACAGGCGATCGCCCTGTCTCCCACCAACCCCGCCTTTTCCCACTACGCTCACCCCTTGGTGCTCATGCCCACCGCAGGGCACACCTCACTCATCCTGCGATTTGCTCCTAGCGTGCTGCACATCAGCGCCTCGGTGATTGGCCTGCGCCAAATTAGCCTAGTAGCCCTTGATGATCAAGGTAAGGTGATTGCCCGCCACGCGGTTCACGGCAAGCGATCGCTGCACCAGCATCGCGACTTAACCCTCCCCTTGCCCTGCCTAACCCTCGATGCGATCGGGCCCAATATGCACCAAGTCGCACTGATGTCTGACGCTCCGTTTGTCGTGAATGATATTCTATTTACACCTAGCCTAAATGAGTAAACGGCTGGAGACGAGTTGCCCATCCTATGGAATTTTCAAGACAATCTTAACGACCTGAACCACAACGTCCCTGACAACGCTAGGATACTAGGGATACAAATCTGCTCCATCGATCTTGGGGTAAACCCGATGTAACCTTGGATAGGAAGCCATGGGATCCTGGTAGCAGGAAAGACGATGTCTTAGGTAGCGTGTCTTTCGTATCTAGAACGGATAGACTGGATGACGTTAGGGCATCCTTGCGCTGCCATTAAGCCACCCTCAGTGTGAACATCGCTAACGCCTATCACTGTGAACGTTATTGACGCAACATTGCTTAAGCGATCCTTCAGTAGGTTGAACCATGAACAGGGTATCGGTATAAGTAGTGTCTAACGGGACGACCCCACTTGTATAGAAGACACTCGTTCATTTGCTCTTATAGTTCATTACTTTATGATTCCATGCGTGATCGGTTTCGTTCTCGTGATTTAGATAATTCCATTATTCGTCAGGCTCCCTTCTTTCAGGGGCTGCCAGAAGAGTCTGTTAATCAAGCGACGAACCAAGTCGTGGTGCGGGCTCATCCTGCCGGACAGGTGATTTTGCTAGAAAATGACTGGGGTAGTTCGGTCTATTTCATTTTGGATGGGTGGGTCAAGATCCGCACCTACAATTTGGACGGGCGGGAGATTACGCTGAATATTCTGGGCAAGGGAGAGCTGTTTGGGGAAATGGCTCCCCTTGATGAAGTGCCGCGCTCCACGGATGTCTTGACCTTGGCGGAAACGGTGATTGGCAATATGCCTGCCCAAGATTTTGTGAAGCTGATTAGCTCCGAACCCCAAGCTGGCATTCATTTGGCGAAGCTGATGGCTCGCCGCCTACGTCAGGTGAACCGGCGGCTGCGGCTGCGGGAGGCGGATAGCGTCGCGCGGGTAGCCGATATCTTACTATTTTTAGCCGATGGACAAGGGACGGTCAGCGAGCAGGGAACAGAAATTCCCAACCTGCCCCATCGTGAGCTGAGTAGCCTGAGCGGCCTGGCCCGCGAAACGGTGACCCGCGTGCTCAATAAGCTAGAACGAAAAGAGTTAATCAAGCGCGATCGCGATGTGCTCTGCATTCCCGATATTGATGCCCTCGATCGCATGTTGGTGTAGAGAACCATGGCCGAGGATACCTTCTATCTAAGTGAAGACGATCGTCGGGCATGGCGATCGCGTCTTGCGGAGGCCAGTCGAAACAATGTGCTCTGTCACTGCCGCCAGTGTGACCGAGAATGGGTGGCGTCGGGGCCAGAGGCCTGCACCTGCGGCAGTCGTCACATCGAGTGGCTGAATTGCTGGCAGTTTCCCGATGGTTAGGGCAATCTCTCCAGACCCTACCAAGCCCGTGCCAAGCTCAGTTCCAGACAGGAGCCCCTAGACGCCATCCTCTGGAAAGACCCATTGGGGGGCTTCTGACACTCTTTCTAAGGTTTTTTTGCGCACCGCTTCTTCAGCGATCGCCAGCATGTCATCAAGGGATGTACTGGCAATAAATTGGGAGGCCTGGGCCCGATACTCTAGATTGGGGCACTGATCCCCTAAGACGCACCCGTTTACGCAGGCTTCTACACAGTTAATATCGGCTGGATTCATAGTGTTGTTCTCCTCAGCAACCGCCGTCGCTTGATCGAGCGAATTTAGTTACAAATTTTAATCAGTTCTCCTCCATTGTAAAACGCGGGGTAGGAAGTCTCAACGACCTGTCTAGGAAGATGTTCAAAGAACGACTTCAGCAATATCGGTGAGAGGGGGCAGTGCTGGCGTATCGATGGCGTAGGCACCGCGCTGGCAGCGAAGGGCAAAGGGGCAGTCTTCACAGGCAGAGGATCCTTCGGGTAGCTGGGGCAGGGGTTGTCCCTCTTGGTAGGCCGCTAGGCTAGCCGTTAGGTGTTCCACCAGCGTGGTTAAGCTTTGGCGGGTCTGCTCGTGTTGGGCTGCGCTGTAGGGGAAGGCGATGGATTGGGGGATTGGTTCCGTCAAATAGGGCTGCACAAACCAGTAGGTCATGCTGATTTGGTCGGGACGGTAGGCGCTGGTTTCAGCGAGGACAAAGGGATAGAGGCGGGTTTGCCAATGTTGGGAGAGCCAGTGGGACTGTTGGGGACGGGGGTAGGTTTTCCAGTCAATAATCTGGGCTTGGTCGTCCCCCAGCAGCAGCAGGTCATAGACGGCGGTGAAGACGGCATCGCCTAGACGCAGGGTGCGCCGATGTTCGCTGAGGCGATCGCGCCAAGCGTTGGGGTCAAAGATCTGGGGGACGGTCTTCACCAGGGCCTCCATGCAGCGGTAGAAGGAGAGATCATCGGCGGGATTGGCATGGAGCGGTAGCCCTAGATCCCGTTGCTGCATGAGGTGGTGGAAGCGGCTGCCCCACTCTAGGTGCGATCGCTGTTCCATGGGCATCAGGCCACTGAGCTGATCCCAATAGATATGCTGAAATTTTCGTTGGCAGAGACTGAGGACAGTCAGCGCACTTTGGGAAAGCTGGAGCGGCATGGGGGTCGGTGGGGTAACGGGACAGGGACGGCACCTAGGCGAGGCGTTCTACGAAGATCACATGTTCGGTGACCTGCTCGAAGGTGTCATCGTGACTAATCACAAACAGTTGTTGGAACGATTTTAGGTTGGCGATCGCTTCCGCCAAATGGCGACGGCGGGGACGATCCATATTGGTGGTCGGTTCATCAAAGAAAGCAATGTCAATTTCTGCAAACACTCGCAGCAGAGCCAGGCGCACGGACAAGGCCGCACACATTTGCTCGCCGCCGGAGAGGTTCATAAACCGTCGGTTGTGGGCTCCTTCTTGCACCACAATGTCATAGTCCCGCGTCCATTCCAGGGCCACATTAGGACGATTCAGCAGTTCTCGAAACAGGCGATCGGCTTCTTGAGAAACCGTTTGTACGTAGCGCTCTGTAATCCTCGGCCCAGCTTCTTTGTAGACCTTGCGGGCAAAGCTAATCAGGCGCTTGATTCGTTCCTTGGTTTTGAGATCAACCTCAGCCTGATCGCGCTTATGGGCCAACTCCATCAGGGTTTGCACCTGCTCAGCTAATTCCGCCTGGCGCTGACGCTGCTGGGGCAAACTTCCCGAGAGGCGATCGACCTGACGACGGGTGGCTTCGTAGCGGCTGCGCAGATGCTCGGCGGCTTCGGCATCATAGTCCTGCATCAGGGTTTGGTACTGTTGCTCGATCGCCTGGGCTGCGTCTTGACTCTGCTGCAGATCGGCGATCGCTTGCTCTAGGTCAGCCTGACGTTTGGGCACCTGATCCGCATCGTTGCGGTAGCGCAGATAGGCTAAATACCCGGCCTGGTGCTGCTGGCGCTGCTGCTGCTGGTGTTCAAGATCCCTATCGAGCTGGGCAAAGGGGATCAGCTGTAGATCTAAAGCGGCGATCGCATCTTCTACCTTGGCTACTTGCTCTTGGGCGGCCTGCTGATCCTGAAGCAGGGCCGGCCGGCGCTGGAGCTCTTGGGTGAGCACCTGATGGCGGGCGCGGGGATTGTCTAGGGCAGTAAGCTGCTGGGCCAGGTGCGATCGCTCGGTCTGCAAGGGTGTGAGCTGGGCAAGCTGCTGGGTCAACTGCTCTAGGTGCGATCGCGTTTGTTCACCCTCGGTTTTCAAATCCACCAAGCGATGGCGCTTCTCCTCCAAGGTGGCCACCTCAGCCCGCTGACGATAGGCCTGATCCAAGGCTTGGGTGACCTGGGTCAACTGCTGCCCCAGGGCGATCGCCGACACCTGCTCTCCCAACTCCGAGAGAATGCCCTGCAGGGCGGTGATCAGATCGGCGGTCAAGTCCCTATCGGCTTCGATGCTAGCGATCGCCGCTTGCAGGGTGGCATCGGGCGGAAGCTGGCGCAGTAAGGCGACTCCTGCCTGAATGCGATCGAGGTGGGGCTGCCGTTGGGTTTGGGTATGGGTGACCAGGTGCCGCAGCTCGGCTTCAAATTGTTTAGCGGCTTCTACCCGGCTCAACTGTTGCTGGAGGCGATCGCGCTGGTGTTCTTGGTTGGGGATCTCTGCGATCGCTGCTTCAAAGGGCTGGATGCGATCGATCTCCTGGGATACCTGCTTCCACTGGCCCCGCAAACGGTTCAGGTGCTGTTCTAGACTTTGAAACTCAACGGTTTGGGCGCTGAGGGCCTGGATCTGTTGATCGATGTGCTGCTGCTGTTCTTCTAGCTGGCGCTGGGTTTCGAGGAACGGCTGCAGGCGATCGCAGTCTTGCTCAGCTTTTTCAACCTGCTCAAGCTGCAGGGCATAGCGGGTCAGTTGATTTTGCCCTAGGGTGAGCTGGCGCTGGAGATCTTGCCGCTGGCTTTGCAGTTGGTGGCGCTGTTTGCGCTGTTGTTCCAGATCGGCAAGCCTCTGTTCTGCCTGCAGGACAAGGTCGTAGCTCTCCCGATTGTCTGCACAGAGGTTGGCTGCCTGCTGAGCTGTCTGGAGTGCTTGCTCTAAAATCTTCAGGGCGCTTTGTTTCGCCTCAACTTGGGCGGCGATCGCTTGCTTCTGGGCCGTGAGGGTTTGCAACTGCTGCTGCTGCTGCTGGATGGCCGCTTGGCGTTGTTCAAGCTGCGCCAACTCTTGCTCTAGGGCTGCCAGGTGAGTTTCATCTTGGGCGATCGCTTCAACTAAGGCTGCTTGCCGGGACTGCAGTTCTGGCAAAGGCTCTAGACTTTCGTTGTATTGAGCGATCGCCTGCTTCACCTGATCGAGTTCAGCCTTGGCATACTTTTCCAATGCGCCGGTTTCTTTGTAGACCAAGCGAAATTCTTCGACTTTGAGGATGGCGTCAAAAATCTGCTTGCGCTGGGTGGGCGGCTGCAAAAAGTCAGCAGTGACGGTGCCTTGGGGCACGCCGATGGTATTGGCAAAAAGCTGGCCTAGATCAATGCCAGGGGCGATGCCTAGCTGCTGCCGTAGCCAAGGGGTGACTTCGTCTTCAATGTGGCGATAGTTGAGAACGTGATCAAGCTGTGGATCATACAGGCGATAGCCCTTGGTGGTGCAGCGCTGAACTTGATAGGTGCGCTCATCGTGGCTGGATACAAACTCCACCGCCACTTGGGCACTGCTTTGACCGTTGCGGATGAGGTCTTCGTTTTTATACGACCCACGGTAATTGAAAAGTACCCAAGCGATCGCCTCCACGATGCTAGTTTTGCCCGCTCCATTTTCTCCACAGATGGTATTGACCCCTGGCTGGAACACAAAATGGCGATCTTGGTGAGTTTTGAAATTCGTCAGAGTAACGGAGAGAATCTGCATAGGCTAGCATGTCATCGTGGTTTCTAGTCTAGAACAGATGTTGAAGGGCGATCGCTCTATACCGACGTGATGCTGATTCAACACCTGAGACAGAGCAGCTTTGTCAAGTCTCTTCCTAGCATGGGATCAGCGGTGTACCATCGTCTAGGTAGTCTATCAACCCGGATAGTTTTCGCCTAAACTCCGTGACGTTTAGAGGCAGTATTCATGACGAACCAAGCTAGAGAAGACATGACCCGGGCAGAATTTCAACAGTTGGTTCAAAAACAACTCTACAACCTGCTAGAGCAAAACAACGTAGAGGGCGTGAAACTTCTGCTCAAGCCGGTGGAACCTGTGGATGTGGCGGAGGCCATTGATGGGCTGCCTGAAACCATGCGGGCGATCGCTTTTCGGCTGCTCTCCAAAGATGAAGCGTTAGAAGTCTATGAGTATCTGGAACCCAATACTCAGCAGGCGCTGCTAGAAACCTTCAAGCGCCAAGAGGTGGTAGATATTTTTGGCCGCATGTCGCCCGACGATCGCGTGCGGCTGATGGATGAACTACCGGCCAAACTGGTGCGCATCTTGATCGAACAGCTCAGCGCTGAAGAACGCCAGATTACCTCGCTGCTGCTGGGCTACCCTCCCGAGACAGCCGGTCGGATGATGACCCCCCGCTATGTGGCTATCCGAGAAGCTACCACTGCCGCCGAGACGATTCAACAGGTGCGCAACTTTGCCTCGATCAGCGAGACCATCTACTACCTTTATGTAATTGACGTCAGCCGTCACCTCAAAGGGGTGCTCTCGCTGCGGGAGTTGGTTTTGGCTCAGCCCGACCAAGTGATTGGCGATATTATGAAGCCTGAGATGATCTCAGTAAGCACAGATACCGACCAAGAAGAGGTGGCGCGGGTTATTCAGCGATACGACCTGACGGCACTACCCGTGGTCGATCGAGAGCAGCGCCTTGTGGGCATCATCACCGTCGATGATGTGTTAGATGTCCTTGAAGAAGAAACCACGGAAGATATTTACACCCTGGGTGGTCTGCAAACAGGTAAGGAAAGCTATTTCCAAACGAACTTGTTTACCATTGCCCGGCAGCGAGTCGTTTGGCTACTGATTTTGCTGGTGGCCAATACCTTCACGGGCACCATCATGCATACCCAAGAGGATGTTTTGAAATCAGTGGTGGCTCTGTCTTTCTTTATCCCGCTGCTCATTGGTGCAGGTGGAAATATTGGAGCCCAGTCATCTACAGTGGTGATTCGTGGTTTGAGTACGGAAGAGATTTCGTTGCGATCGGGGCTACGGGTGATTTCACGAGAACTAGCAGCCGGCTCGATGCTCGGTGGGATGCTGGCGGTGATTACCATCATCTGGGCCTATATCTTGCAGGGTGACTTGGGTGTGGCGATTGTCGTGGGGGTTAGCCTCATTGCCATATCTATGCTGGCTTCCTTTGCTGGATCAGCCCTACCCTTTCTGTTCAATTTCCTCAAGCGAGATCCGGCGCTGATGTCGGCTCCGTTCATCACCACCCTTGTAGATGTGCTCGGTGTGTTTATTTACTTCATGGTAGCTAGAGTTGTGTTGAGCGATCGCCTTCTGCCACTCTAGGTTGACGATGAGAGGGCGATCGCTGCCAGTCTTGCTGTTTAGAGGATAACTAAGTCCAGCCGTGACTCAGGCATCCTCTAAACTTGCGCACTACTTACCCATACCAAGCTGCTGGGCTTTTTGGTATACCTTACCTTCCGTCAGCAGCGAGGGTGCCACGATTACTTCCACCTGCTGCATCTCGCGGATATCCTTTGCGCCGAGGGTGCCCATGCTGGTTTGCAGAGCCCCTAGGAAGTTGTGGGTACCATCGTCGAGTTGAGCTGGGCCCCGGAGGATTTGTTCCAGCGTGCCCGTTGTGCCCACGCGAATGCGAGTACCGCGCGGTAGAACGGGGCTAGGGGTGGCCATGCCCCAGTGGAAACCCCGGCCCGGCGCTTCTTGAGCCCGAGCAAAGGGAGAGCCGATCATCACAGCATCAGCACCGCAGGCAATACATTTACAAATATCGCCGCCGGTCACCAGACCACCATCAGCGATCACCGGCACATAGCGCCCTGTTTCCTGGAAATAATCATCCCGAGCGGCGGCGCAGTCGGCCACGGCCGTTGCTTGGGGAACCCCCACACCCAACACACCGCGAGAGGTGCAGGCAGCACCAGGGCCAATGCCCACCAAGACACCCGCCGCACCTGCCTTCATCAGGTTCAGCGTCACGTCATAGGTCACGCAGTTGCCCAGCACCACAGGCATGGGCATCTCGCGGCAGAAGTCAGCTAGATCCAGCGGCGTTACGGTTTCCGGCGATAGGTGAGCCGTAGACACCACGGTTGCTTGAACAAACACAAGATCTGCACCAGCTTCGGCAATAGCAGCCCCAAATCGGGTGGCACCTACTGGGGTAATACTAACCGCAGCAATTCCTCCCTGAGCCTTAATTTCTTGAATGCGCCGTTTGATCAACTCTGGCTTGACGGGTTCCGCATAGAGTTCTTGCATAAGGGGCACAAACTCATCCTTGCCCACCGAGGTGATGCGATCGAGGATGGGGTTGGGATCGTCGTAGCGAGTTTGGATGCCTTCTAGGTTGAGCACGCCCAAGGCTCCCAGTTGAGAAAGCTTGACCGCCATACCCACATCAATCACGCCGTCCATAGCACTGGCAATGATGGGAATCTCACGCTCAATGCCGCCCATGCTCCAGCTTGTGTCAGCTAGGGACGGATCTAGGGTTCTTGTCCCTGGCACGAGGGCAATTTCATCAATACCATAAGCCCGTCTAGCAGTTTTGCCTCTACCAAGTTGTATAGTCACGCGAGTCGCCCCCAAATCTATATTTGAACTAGAGTATCAAATTTTGTATCAAGAATGACTGACATTGCCAAGAAGAGTGGTAGACCTTGGCGACTACTGTGCTTTGAGGGCAATACTTGAAGGCTAACAGGCAAGAGGGGGCGATCGCTCTCCTAGAGTAGAGTACCTGGTTAGATTTCAGAGGTGAGCTTGCTTAGAAAGTCATGATGTTCTTGCGCAGAATTTCTAGTAACACCTTGGGCTTGAAAAATCCTAGGGAAGGAAGAGTACAAAAGAACTAAGGAATGTGGCGCAGTTGTTCACACCACGTGCTATGAAAAAACTACTTAGTGGATGCACGGTTTTTAGCCGCTGTATTGCAAAGAGATATCCTTTTTCTTGTACTGTTTTTAAGTAATGAGGTTAAAGATTCTAACTATAGTTTGCTGAAAGTTTTCTCCTGTCTCTATGTGAAGGACTGTACTGATCAGACGGCAAACATCAGCTAAATCAATGGTTGTGCTCAAGACGCTTGGCATCTGTAAGGGTAAGCCACGGCATTGGAACGCAGTGAAGAAGAATGCCGTAGTTACCTAGAGACTATTTTGTGGGGTCAAACCCCTCAATGCCCCTATTGCCAATCGATTAACAGTACGCCTATAACAAAGGAAAGAAGGTATCACTGTAACACTTGTTTCAATGCCTATAGTGTTACAGTTGGCACACTATTTCACGGAACCCATATTCCACTGGCTAAGTGGTTCAAGGCAATTGCTCTCATTCTTGACGAAAATCCACATATCAGCGTCAGGAAATTGGCTGAAGCGATTGATGTTAACAAGAACACTTCCTCTACACTAATCCGTCGCATTCAAAGAGCCCGGCTCACGGATGAATTGATTCTGAGAGCGATCGCAAACTATATGAAATAGATTCACTCGCTGTGTAGGTTGTGGAAATACCAGGATTTAGGAGAATACCATGGACATATCTAAACTTTTTAAATTCAGAACTTCAGTTATTGCGATGTTTTTTCTAGGGTGCTCACTTTTTTTCGTTGGTCACAACGCGGGAAAGCTAAAAGACGATTCGCCAGAATCTGACAAAATGCTGACCGAATATCTTTTAGGCGGAGGTTTGGTGGCATTAATGTCTATGTCCGGTTTTTCAGTAAATAGGGAAATAGAGGATGAACTTAGAGTAGAGAAGTCAAATCTCGAAAACACCTTTAAGGAAGAAAAATGGAAACTTGAAAAAGACTTCAATCATCGAGAAATAGAGCTTGAAAAAGCAATGGAATCAAGAAACCTCCAGACTGCTTATCATTTACAGAGCACCCTAGATAAAACCAGGAAAATCTTTGACGACATAAACTTTCCTAAAGAATTTGAGAACCATTTTATTCAAGCAATTCAGGAAATTCAAGACTCAATTAATGAACTTGAAGAATTAACTAGAGTCTCTGAAGAGGTTTGCCAGTGGCTCTCAGATGAAGAAAATTTCAATGATTTAGTTTCGAAAGCACTTGAAAGAGTTATACCAATTTAATTTAAAGGGACATAGAATAGAGGGAGGGTCAATCCTGGAGGATAGAAATGAGTCGTCCATTCAAGCTTGAGATCACTGAGAG
>NZ_JACSWB010000301.1 GCF_016888135.1 Leptolyngbya sp. CCY15150 | reverse complement strand
TGGATCAACTAACACTGGAGCAGGTTGCATCAGTTTCTGCCTACGACTTTATCCTGGAAGCACTGTTCTATGCCGCCTCACATTGAACTGGTATTAGAAGAAAAGATTGTTTTTGATAAAAACCGTAACATCCATCCTTGAAGGTAGTTAATGCTTGGATAAATGCCTCTTTTTCAGCAGGCTCAATATCCTGCCGTCCTAGCCATATCAAAATGACCTGCTTCCAGCGAGGCTCAAAAATCCGATAGGATTTTCCCAGGATGGGACGATCTATATGGTTTCGAGGTAGAAAATAATTCCAATCGTCGATACCTAGCGCTGCAAAATATTCCTGAAATGTAGCGTGGTAGAACGAAAAAATTGCTTCTCCAGAATGATTCATACCTGTATGGTGATTCAGCCAGCCTAACTGTAATGCTTTAGCACAAAGAGGATTATCCAACCCTCCAAAAACTTGTTTCAGTAAGCCTTCTGACAACACAAAATGGGCATTTTTTTCAGTAGACTCAGTTCCCTCAATTGCTACTAATGCTAGTTCCGATAGCTTTTTCTGCAATGCATGGCGTTCTTTTGGGGTGATGTTAATAACCCATCGCTTCCATTCATATACCAACTCAACAAGCTGCCCATATAAACGTGCTTGGGTTTCCGTCCGTGAATGTGGTTTCTGAAACCATGCACAACATAACAGCGATAACCGCAGTGGATTGCGAGCTAAATGTAGCAGATGCGTACGGGTTTCATCCTGTAATGTTGTCCACAAATCTTTGCCGACCTCCGGTTGTGTCGCTGCACTAAACCAACGCTGAATGTAATCCTCAATCTGCTGTGTATCAAAGTCAAGGTTGCGATATTCATCAAACTGATCGAACGCCCCTCGATAGATATCCCATACATTTACCCGACAACTCAACACAATGCGTGCATCCGACCAGAACCCCGCGACCAAACGTTCATGTTGCTCTTGCACTCGCCCTGTTAACTCATCCAACCCATCCATCAACAGCCATACTTTTCCAGCTCTTAACTGTTCTAGAAAGTTATCCCATAAGCTTTCCTTGCCAGTCGCATCCCACAACCATTGCCGCAAAAAGTTGCCTACACTGCGATCGCCCAACAGCCGCAAGGGTACCCAAATAGGCAGACCCAAACCACTCTCCAACACCCAATCTGCGATCGCCTCTAGTCGCGTTGTCTTCCCAGAACCGGGTTCCCCAATGATAGCAATCCGTTGCCCCTGGCTCTTGGGACTGTGCCCCTGAAGCAAGACTTGGTTAAGGAATTCATCTTCTGCTATCGGTTGGATTGTCCCTTGTTTCTGCTGCCCTATCACTTCGTCAAGGTTACGCTCTCTCTGTTGGGACTTGCTCCGTTCGACTACTCCTAGCGGTACATACATATCCACTCGATTGAGGGTGATCTCCTTGTCTCTCGTAAACACATTAGAGGTCAAGGTCTGCCGCTCTTCGGCTAGTATTTTGCGGGCAAGCATCTGCCATTCCTCATCGGATAGCTGAGGGCTCACCGGATCCAAACGGGACAAAAGTTCTGTAACGCTGGCTCGCAGCTCTAGAATTCGTTTAGCTTTCATAAGCAGCTCCGTTGCAAAATTGCAAAATTGATGAAATTTAATTATATTACCTAAAATTAAGTCAAACCTTAAAGATTTAATGGATAAATAAGATACTTTTTATCACATCGTTCTAATTTCATGAGTCATTGATTTGGCGCTATTATATAAAGGGTTAGGGCATTGCTGAATGGTGAAATGATTCCGCAGCATATTGCATGGAGTTTCAGATCCTATAGCTAGCGGTTCATCTCTTGGGTCAGCAACGCCAGAATTAGGAAAGAAAATTTGAGATGCCACGCTCTAGGGTCTCCAAGATTGTTGGTTCGACATCTCGATATACTCGGCGACCTGTTGCACCTATGCAGGATTGGGCAAACTTTTTTTGCAACGTGGGTAAACAAAATAGGGGGCGATCGCTCAATCCCATGCTGGATAAAGGTTACAAAAATTGCTAGCCAAAATGACCCGTACCCAATAGTAGGGTTGCTCGATCAGCTTAAGGATGGTGGGCGATCGCTCCTCTCTCACCATTACTGAGCGCCGCCAATTAGGGTAAACGCGGCCCAGTCGCGGGGATTGGGATGGGTTTGTAGGGTAATCAGCATGGCTTGGCGCAGGGCTTGGGCATCGGTGTCGGTGAGGTCGCGCTGTTGATAGAAGGTGGTCATCAGTTCAGCGGTGGGGGCGTCGGGCACGGCCCAGAGGGACACCAGCACCTGGGGCACTCCAGCTTGGATGAAGGCGCGAGATAACCCAATCACGCCATCGCCGGTGATGCGTCCCCGTCCGGTATCGCAGGCGCTGAGCACCACAAGTTCGGCGCTGAGGGTGAGGTCAAAGATTTCGGCGGAGGTGAGTAAGCCATCGTTGCCTTCTCCTGCAGCAAGGGCGATCGCTCCTGGAAAGTCTCGCACACCGGTAGCGGTGGGGTCACCGTAGTCGAGTAAGCCGTGGGTGGCAAAGTGCAGAAGTGGCGCAGTAGCCATGCGGCGGGTGACGGTGGTTTCGCTGGCTTGCTCCCACAGCAGCGGTTCGGTGTTGAATACCTCAGCAATGGCAATAGCTTCAGCTTCAGCTCCCGGTAAGCTAGATAAGTTTTCGTCTTCTCCAGTGGCGGGGTTCCAGATGGACGGCATGATGGGATTGCCGATAATCAGCGGGTCGCCCGTGGCGGTGGTGGCTTGCTGTTCGCCGAGGAGTTGCAGGACTTGAATGGAGGGGGCGGTGAGCAGGGTATGATGTTGAATCAGATAATCGCCATTGGCATCGACGAGGGCGGCAAAGGGAACGAGGAAGAGTTCTTGGTGAGGAATGATGATAACTGGCGCGTCAGGATCGGCGGGCAGGAGGTCGGCGATCGGGTCGATGAGCAGGGTATGGAGTTCTTGCAGGATTTGGCGTTGGCGTTCGGCTCGGGTGCGCAGGGCTTCGGGGGTGAGGGCAACTTCGATGGTGGCATCGTTATTGCGGCTGCGGAGACCGATGGCATCGCGGCTGGTGGTGATAAATTCAAACAGGCTACTGTCGAGTCCGGAGAGATCAACGGAGCGGAAGGTGATCTCACCCGTTGGTTGAATCACCCAGATGTAGAGTTGGGATACTCCATCTTCAAATGATGCCCTGGAATATTGCACCAAAGTGGCGTTTTGGGCTTGGGCCGTGCGTTGAATGTCGGCAATGGAAGGTGGTGGAAGTGCTGGGGCATCTTGGTTTTGTCGTTCGGCAAGAGATGAGACAAAGGCTCTTGCCCGGCCCCGCTCTGAAATGGCCAGTGCCTGTTCAGTTTCACCTTGAGCAATCAATGAACGTTGCAAGAAACCATAGGCACTACTCTGTGTGTCGAAGAAAGTAATCTGCTGAGCATCGGGAATGTCGCCATCCCGCAGAGACTCATAAACCTCAATAGCAGCAAACAGTGTTTCTGTAGCTTGAGGATACCGTTCTAAGCTTAGATGAGCAATTCCCAAATTGTTCAGCACGTTGCCTTCGCCGGCGCGATCGCCAATCTCGCGGGCGATGACCAGATGTTGCTCATAGAGCGCGATCGCCTCCTGATATTGATCCAAGTCAGCGTACACATTTCCCAAATTGCCGAGAGCAATGCCTTCGCCCTTGCGATCGCCAAGCTCACGGGAAATAGTTAGAAATTGCTCATAAAAGTCAATTGCTTGTGGATACTGACCTAGATTACGGTAAATAACACCCAAGCTACCCAAAGCACTTCCCTCCTCACGGCGGTCACCAAGCGCACGAGCAATGGTTAGAAACTGCTCATAGTAGTCAATTGCTTGTTGATACTGACTCATACCATAGTAAGCATGCCCTAGATTACCCAGTGAGGCTCCCTCGCCCTGACGATTGCCAACTTCGCGAGCAATAGCTAAGGATCGCTCAAAGTACCCAATCGCTTGTTGATATTGACCTAAATTTTCATAAGCACGACCCAGACTACCCAAGGCATTTCCCTCACCTCGACGATCGCCAATCTCCAGGGCAATAGTTAGAAATTGCTCATAGTGGTTAATTGCTTGTTGATATTGACCTAGACTATTGTAAGCATCGCCCAGGCTACCCAAAGCAAGCCCTTCTCCACTACGATCGCCAATCTCCAGGGCAATAGCTAGAGCTTGCTCATGGGAATCAATCGCTTGTTGATATTGACTCAGACTTTGGTAAGCCTGTCCTAAATTAGCAAGGGCGCGACCTTCTCCATCGCGATCGCCAAGCTCACGGGCAATTATAAGACGTTGCTCATAATAGTCAATCGCCTGTTGATATTGATCCAAGCTCCAGTAGGCAAGCGCTAAAATGTCTAGAGTTTCTCCTTCTTCAACACGTTGACGTAGCCTTTCTTCTGGAGAATCACCAAACTCACGGGCAATCATAAGACGTTGCTCATAGTAGTCAATCGCCTGTTGATACTGCCCCAAACTCCAGTAGGCAGTGCCCAGAGTGACCAAGGCTCTTATTTCCCCGGCACGATCGCCTAGATCCCTAGCAATGATCAGATGTTGCCCAGAAAAGTCAATGACACGTTCATATTGACGTAGACTCAAGTAATTATTGCCCAAACTACCAAGAGCGCGCCCTTCTTCCGCACGATCGCTAAGCTCCCGGGCAATAGCTAGATGTTGCTCATGAAATTCAATGGCACGTTCATATTGATCTAGATTGCTGTAAGCCATGCCCAAATTGCTAAGAGCGCGTACTTCTCCAATGCGTTGACGTAGCCTCTCCTCTGGAGAATCACCAAGCTCACGGGCAATAGCCAGATGTTGCTCATGAAATTCAATGGCACGTTCATATTGACCCAAATTAGAGTAGGCAAAGCCCAGACCCATGAGAGTGAATCCTTCTCCCTGGCGGCTCTCTTTGGGAAAAGCAGCTTGAACTGCCGGATCTCGGTAGAGGTCTAAGGCTTGCTGCCAAGACTGTAGGGCTTCTTGAAATTGGCTTACCTGAAGTTGCTGAATTCCTTGCTGAAGAAGGCGATCGCCCTCCTCCAACAGCGCGGCAGCATCCGTCTGGGCAACCGTAACCTGAGCCTCTGCCCGTGCAGTTAGCAACAGTACCGCAGAAAGGGAAACGGGCATCACGAGCAACGAAGTCAGCAACGGCAAAAATGTTTTCGCGTTCATGGTTTAGGGGTTCTCATTATATTCCTATCGTACCTAGTTGCAGGGCAGCGGGTAGTGATGCAGGGTGAACCCTATGCCTCCACCTCAGCGATCGCCCTCCAGACCGTTTTGCTCCAAAAACTCAACAATCCGAGTGATATCCACACCAAAATTGATCACGCCCTCATAGACTGGACGCTCAACCCCATCATTGCTGATAAAGGTATCCACAACTGTATTAGTGGTTCTCTCAGCAGAATTAACGCCTACAATATAAGCCTGGTTATCTATCCAGGTCAGGATGGGGCCACCCGACGATCCACCAAAGCTATCACAATCGTGGGCAATGCTGCCCTCGTAGGTGTCTACCACACTGCACCCCAGATGCACCCCAGCGCTACTTGCCGGACGGTCTCTAGGATAGTCGCCAGAATACCCCACCATCACCATCTGCTCAGCGTAGTTTTCAATCAATTCATCAACCGACAGCGGCATCCAGGGAATCGTACCGTAGCGATCGCCCAAGGGTTGGTCAAGTACCATAAATGCCCAATCATCTGCATTCAGAGGATAGTTATCGGTAAAATCAGTTCCATAGAAGACGGCCTCCACATTAGCGATATCGGCCAGATTCACAACTCCATTATTAATGACATTGGGCTGAAACTGAATCGTTGAGTGGAGTGTTCCAGTTTCTGCATCCATGACACAGTGGGCATTAGTGAGCACTGTGCTTGGGGAGACTAATGTTCCAGAACATAGTCTCCTATCCCCATCAGCGCTGGTGCTAACGATACGTCCGATTGCCGACCAAGGATAACGCCGACTCGTCAACTCCAATCGATCATCGCCGAGAATAATACCTCTGGTATCTTGAGGATGAGTAGATAAGCCTACAGCTTCAGGCGTTTCTGGGATAATGGCTTCGGGTTGCGGCGAGAGACCCAGTAAATACAGTTCGTCTAGAGGCAGCACTCGGATTTGATTCTCTGATTCAACTGCCGGTTGATTCTGTTCAGCCTCCGGGGCAGGCGTTGCCAATGCGGTCGAGTTTGACGGGCGATCGCCCCCCGCCACGGTAAACATAAAACTTGCGGCTATCAGTAGCGTGAGTCGATGCAAGGTTGTCTTCATCTTTGTCTAGTCCTGTAAACGATATCCCTGTCAATGTTGATTCAATTAAGCGATCGCGTCAGTTCAGATCTCTCGGAGTATTGAGATCAGCTTACCGTCCCAACACTCCGAGAGGCAGACTGATTGTATGCCATGCTCTCATTGCGATTGGGCCACTCAACTATTCTGCAAGCGATCGATCCGTTCCTGGGCTTGGCTATCATTGGGATTTAGCTGCAACACTCGCTCAAAAGCAGCGATCGCTTCCTCATTTCGTCCCAAGAGTTCCAAGATCATCCCTTTGTAGTACCAAGCATCCGTATAGTCAGGGTACAGTTCAAGGGCGCTATCGATTGAGACTAATGCTTCATCCAATTGTCCTAATATTGCAAGCACCCGTCCTCGATTGAGCCATGCCCCCACCATATCAGAATCGAGGCTCACGGCTTGGTTGTAGGCTTCAAGGGCGGCATCATACCGTTCTAGACGAGTCAGCGTGACCCCCTGATGGAAATACAATCGTGCAAAGTTAGGATTGATAGCGATCGCTTGCTCATAGGCAAGTAAGGCATCTTCAGGACGACCGCCGTCATCGAGGGCAATTCCTAGCCACATCCAGGCATAGAAATGGGTTTCATCCAACTGTACTGCTTGCCCAAAGCTGGCGATCGCGTCTGGAAACTGGTCGAGATAATAAAACGCGAGTCCTTGTCCGGTGTAGGCAGGTGCATGGGTGGGGTTGAGGGCGATCGCCTGTTCAAAATAGTTCAGCGCCTCGGTATAGTTGTCGGCATCGAGGGCAGCAATCCCCTGATCCATCAGCGCTTCTAGGTCGGCTGGATTGGCTTGAGCTAGGCGATTGCTCAGGGTATTGTTGTGGACAGAGAGAGGAGCGGCGATCGCGGCCTGGCTGGGGGGGGCAGAATAGACGGAGATGATACTGGTGGTGAGGGTTAATAGAACAGTGGTGGTCAGCGATTTTAAGGAAACTTGAGATGCCATGGTCTAGGGTCTCCAAGATTGTTGGTTCGACATCTCGATATACTCAGCGACCTGTTGCACCTATGCAGTAGTTGGCAACGTTTTTCTGCGAAATAGGCGAACAAGATGGAGAGCGATCGCTCAATCCTATGCTGGATAACGGTTACAAAAATTTCCAACCTATGCCCAACACTAGGTTGGGTTGATGCTCAGTCATCCGACTCGCCGATTGTCCTGGTATTTTAGCTGAAGCCCATTTCAGCAAGTGCGTTGCGAGCTGTAGGTGCTCTTGCTAGGTTAAGTGTTGGGCGGCATTGATGAGGTCTTGCAGTGCCATTGCAGCGATGAGCAGCCGATGGGTGGATTGTTATTTTCATGGCATCACTCGCACCGAAACTGCGATCGCCACCATGGGTATCTGTCGTTGCATCAGCTCCACTTTCTCACCTACACATGTCTGTGAATGCTTGGCCATGATGCTATGACGCTAGGCTGTTGAACGGTCAAACTCGCGTTCATCCAAGGTCTTGATCGTACCCGGATGGCGATCGCCTCTTTGCCAAGGGGGCGGCGAAGCGATCGCTCCTTCAACGGTGATGGTTAGGGGCGATCGCAGTTTCGGCATGGGATGCGTATCACTTTTATGCACTCATTGTGGAAGAAAAACTCTGATCGGTTTTGCTCCCCTTCGCCCATGATTGGGAGAAGGGGTTGGGGGATAAGGGCAATGCAGGAGTTGGCAGACATGACATGCTCCCCATTTCGGTTCACGTTTGACTGGGATGAGCAATGGATTGTGATGAGTCCATGACTAGCGGCTGCATTTCGTCTAGGCAAACTGCATAGGTGCATGTCTCTGTTCACTATGTCGGTTCAGTTCACCCAACCATTGAGAATTGAACGGAGGAGTCGAAGATGATGTGTCGTGAGTTGCCCCCCAAGGTCACGAGTTTGGAGCCGATTTTTGCGGAGCGGATGGAGCAGGCGGAGGATTGGTTTGAGTGGGGACAGAGGTTGATTGAGATGAGGACGTACCCAAAGGCGTTGTTGGCGTTTCATCGGGTGGTGATGTTGTCGCCTCGGCACGCGGAGGGATGGTATCAGTTGGGATGGGTGTGGGGTGTGTTGGAGCAGTACGAGCAGTCGATTTGTGCGATGGAGCGGGTGCTGGAGCTAGACCCGAATCATGCGCAGGCTTGGTATTACCAAGGGCTGGCGTTTTATTATCTATCTTGTAGATCGCTCAGTGTGGTGTCGTTGGAGCGATCGGTGCAGTGTGATCCATCGTTGACGGAGGCGGTGGAGTTGTTGCGGGTGTTGCGGGAGGCATAGTTAAGACAATGAAATTAGCGAGTTGCCAAACGCCATTCATGGGCACCCACCACCGCCAATTCATTTCCCCACTGAGGATTGATAAATTAGACGGCCTTTCTATTCCCTCTGTACTGTGCATAGGCGATAGAGAGGGTTCAATAAGTACCCGATGAGCCATGCGCTGGGTTGACTGACAAAACTTGTAAAACCCGAACGACCCGGCTGGTCAGAAGACCTGACCCCTACACTGCCTAAAACCCCGTAGGAGAGCAGTTTCCGCACCCAATACCACCTAAAACCCTGTAGAGGAGCGATTTCCGCGCCCAATGCAGAACCCTTTGTCCGTCCATTAGACAATGCCCCTGTCCTATCATTTACCTGTTCTATGAAACGTATCCTCTGTTCGCTCACCCTCCTTGCCCCACTGCTGCTCCCCATCGCTGCCCCCGCTGCCGTGATGATCGTCGCAGAACCGACCCTGGCCCAAGCTGATACCACCGACACCCGCTGGGCTGAGGCTATTGAGCTAAACAATCAGGGACAACAGCTATTAGCAATTGGGCGCTTTCAAGAAGCGCTTCCACTGTTTGAGCAGGCGCTGATGATTGTTCGCGAAATGGGAGAGCGGCAAGGCGAAGGAACCATTCTCAACAACATTGGCGTGGTGTATCGCAACCTGGGTCGCAATGAGCAGGCGCTAGACTACTACGAGCAAGCTTTAGCCATTGTCACCGAGGTGGGCGATCGCGCGACCGAAGGAGTCACCCTCAACAACATTGGCGCGGTGTATGACAACCTAGGGCGCTATGAGCAGGCGTTAGCGACCTACGAGGAAGCCTTAGCCATCCTCACCGAGGTGGGCGATCGCCGCGGAGAAGGAATCACCCTCACCAACATTGGCTTGGTGTACTCCAACCTAGGGCGCTATGAGCAAGCCTTAGCCACCTACGAACAAGCCTTAGCCATTGCAGAAGAAATTGGCGATCGCCGCGGAGAAGGAACCACCCTCAGCAACATTGGCTTGGTGTACCGCAACCTAGGGCGCTATGAGCAGGCCTTAGCCACCTATGAGCAGGCCCTAGCCATCCGCACCGAGGTGGGCGATCGCGCGGGGGAAGGAACCACCCTCAGCAACATTGGCGTGGTGTATAACAGTCTGGGGCGCTATGAGCAGGCGTTAGACTACTATGAGCAAGCCTTAGCCATCCGTACCGAGGTGGGCGATCGCGCCGGAGAAGGAACTACCCTCAGCAACATTGGCGCGGTGTACCGCAACCTAGGGCGCTATGAGCAGGCGTTGGCCACCTACGAACAAGCCTTAGCCATCAGCACCGAGGTGGGCGATCGTGCGGGGGAAGGAACCACCCTCCAGCACCTGGCAGCGCTGCACCAGGCACAGGGAGACATCGATACCGCTCTGGCCTGGTGGCAGGAAGGTCTGGCGTTAGAAGAAACTGACCTGAGCCGCAACTTGGTCATTGGCTCCGAAGAGAGCAAACAAGCCTACATCGCCACGATCTCTGGCACCACGAATGCTGTTATCTCCCTGCACCTGCAAGATGCCAACGCTAACCCTGTCGCTGCTCGCCTAGCCCTCACCACCGTTCTGCGGCGCAAAGGGCGCATCCTCGATGCCGTCACCGATTCGTTGCAGCGCTTACGAGAGAACCTCACTCCAGAACTCACGACCGTACTCGACGACTACACCAGCACCCAAACCCAGCTATCTAATTTGATTTATCGAGGTTTGGGTGACGAAGATCCAGAAATCTACCGCAACCAACTCGACACCCTGCAACAGCAAGCCGAAGACCTAGAAAACCAACTGGCTCAGGCCAGCGCCGAATTCCGTATCGAAACCCAACCGGTCGAACTCGCAGACATCCAAGCCCTGATCCCTGCCGATGCCGCCCTTGTGGAGTTGGTGCGCTATGAACCGTTTGATGCCGATGAGCCATTTGGTGAACGATTCGGTGAATCCCGCTACGCTGCCTACATCCTCCATCCCAACGGCGACATCCAATGGGCCGACCTCGGCGATGCCGCCACCATCGACCAAGCCGCCGTCGCCTTCCTGGAAACCACCCAGAACCCCACCACCCGCAGCCAAGTCCGCACCACCGGCCGCGCCCTGGATGAACTGGTGATGGAACCAATTCGTCCCCTGCTCGGCGATGCCACCCACCTCCTGCTGTCCCCCGACAGCCAACTCAACCTGATTCCCTTCGCCGCCCTGGTCGATGAACAAGACCAATACCTCGTCGAAACCTACACCCTCACCCACCTCACCACCGGCCGCGACCTGCTGCGCCTGCAAAACCGCACCCCCAGCCAACAGCCCCCCGTCATCTTCGCCAACCCCGACTACAACACCGCCGACGAGGTTCAAATCGCCAGTATTCCGAACACCCCTCGCCCCACGGGAGAGGGGACAGGGGAGAGGGCAAACGATCGCTCCACCGACATCGCCACCCTGCAATTTGACCCCCTCCCCGGCACCCAACTAGAAGTCGATGCGATCGCGCCGCTGCTCGATGATGCCCTAGTGCTCACCGACGCCGACGCCACCGAAAACGTGCTGAAACAACTGGAATCGCCCAGCATTCTGCACATCGCCACCCACGGCTTCTTCCTGCAAGACGTGGAATTCGTCCCGCCCAATACCCGCTCCAACGACGCCACCATCTTTATCGAAACCCTCGCCGATCGCCCCCCGACTGACCGACCCACCAGCAACGAAAATCCCCTCCTGCGCTCCGGTCTGGTCTTCGCCGGATTCAACCAACGCAGCAGCCTCGGCGAAGATGGCGTACTCACCGCACTGGAAGCCGCCAACCTAGATCTGCGCGGTACGCGCTTGGTGGTGATGAGCGCCTGCGAAACTGGCGTGGGTGATGTCGCCAACGGGGAAGGGGTCTACGGCTTGCGGCGGGCTTTCGTCATGGCCGGAGCCGAAAGCCAGTTGATGAGCCTCTGGAAAGTCAGCGACCAGGGCACCGCCGAACTGATGCAGCTTTACTACGATCGCCTCCTGTCCGGCGAAGACCGCAGCGAAGCCCTGCGCCAAGTCCAACTAGAGCTTCTCGCCGCCCCTGCCTACAGCCATCCCTACTACTGGTCATCGTTCCTATTCTCCGGCGACTGGACACCCATCACCGAGTAGCGGGAAATCTGTCATTGTTACCCAGTCTGCCTAGCCCTCATCCCCATTCCCGTCTCTCAACCTTAGACAAAGGGGAGCAACACCATGCAACCTCCAAAAATTGCGAGAGCGCAGGATAACAAGGGCGCAAGACACATATCCAAGTCGTACTCGCCGCCGTCCCTTACAATCAACACCATCATCGCCACTGCATAGGCGATCGCCCTCGTTCACTATGTCAAAATAGCTGAATAAACACGCCCATCGGAGGAACTCCCACACCATGAGCGCAATGGGTCACTACTGGATATTTGTCTCCGTGACCATGGCCGGACAAGTGTTCCGACAATCCTTGCCATCGGTCAAAGACTGGTTTCAAGCCCGCTTTTCGGATTCCGAAACCACTCCCCATCCCACCATCCAGAAAACCTTAGTCAGCCGAATGCGATCGCACAGCGTCTCCAACGGAGACTTGCCCGACGGTCAGCCGACCGCGATCGAAAGCCTGCGCTGCTTTATCTCCAACGAAATTGAGCGCACCTGCCAAGAACTGACCATACGGTTCGGGGAAACTGGCGGCTTTCAACTGGGAGAACTGCTGGTGTGCGTCCTCGATGATGTGGATGTTAACAAACCGCTGAAACTCGATCAACCTGATGCGGCCTACCAACCCCTCGCCGCCAAAATCCTCCAGCGCTTCGATCCTCAGCAGGCGCAACTAAGAGCTAATTTATAAAGAGAATCTAAAGCAACGTTGGGTCAACGCTGAGTCGATTTTAGACTAGGGCAAGCTGAGTGGTCGTTCTACCCATGTCTCG
>NZ_JACSWB010000300.1 GCF_016888135.1 Leptolyngbya sp. CCY15150 | reverse complement strand
GTGGCATTGATGTCAAAGAAGGCTTGGTCATTGCCGCCGCTGAGGGTATAGGAGAGTCCATTGCCTTCACTGTTGGTATCGTCAGTAGATTGAACGTCAATGACGGCGGTGGTGTTTTCTGCAACATCGACAGCAGCGGTGCTGACAATGCTGGGCGCTTCATTGACATTCGTGACGGTAATGGTGAGCAGTTGCGCGGTACTCAGCCCCCCAGCATCCGTAACAGTTACTTCAACGGCATAGGTATTGTTGCTTCC
>NZ_JACSWB010000299.1 GCF_016888135.1 Leptolyngbya sp. CCY15150 | reverse complement strand
GTGGCATTGATGTCAAAGAAGGCTTGGTCATTGCCGCCGCTGAGGGTATAGGAGAGTCCATTGCCTTCACTGTTGGTATCGTCAGTAGATTGAACGTTAATGACGGCGGTGGTGTTTTCTGCAACATCCACAGCAGCGGTGCTGACAATGCTGGGCGCTGAGTTGCCTGCCCGCCCAAACACCACATAGCTGGAGCCAGAGTCGTCGTTGTTGGCATAGCGTGCGCCAATAATTAGGTCATCGAAGCCATCGCCATTGATATCCCCTGCACTGCTCACCGAACCACCGGAACGGTCACCTGCCGCGGCACCATCGAGGCGAAAGCCGTTGCTGCTATCGAGGGCAGAGAGGTTCTGCGTCGCATTAAAGCCACTGGCTTTACCAAACACCACATAGCTGGAGCCAGAGTTGTTGGCAAGACCTGCGCCAATAATTAGG
>NZ_JACSWB010000298.1 GCF_016888135.1 Leptolyngbya sp. CCY15150 | reverse complement strand
TTCCATCGCCACCAATGAGGATGTCATTTCCGGTTCCCCCCAAGAGACGATCGTCCCCGGTGCCGCCATTGAGAGTGTCATTCCCGTCGCCGCCAATGAGGCGATCATTTCCCTCGCCGCCCAAGAGGCGATCGTCCCCGGTGCCGCCATTTAAGATGTCATTCCCGGTACCGCCATTCAAAGTATCGTTACCCTCGCCGCCCAAGAGGCGATCGTCCCCACCGCCGCCATTTAGGGTGTCATCCCCTTCGCCGCCATCCAAGGCGTCATTCTCTTCAGTGCCATTCAAGATGTCAT
>NZ_JACSWB010000297.1 GCF_016888135.1 Leptolyngbya sp. CCY15150 | reverse complement strand
TCACGCTGAAATCGGCATCTAGGGTTGGCCAATGCAACCCATCTCCCATGGGGGTTACTTCCACTTGGGCTAAGGCGTCTGGCTCGGCTCCCGCTAAGCCTTGGGCGATCGCCGCTGGAAAGCTAAAAATCGCCCCACTTTGCAATTGAATGGTCACCAGACCTAAGGCTGAATCATAGGCCGCAGAAATGGCTCTGGGTTCGGTGCGATTGGCTTGACTGGCTGCCGATTGCGCCCGTTCAAACTGTTGCTGGAAAGCTGAATTGTCTACGCTGGGTTCAACCATAGAATTCCTCCCATTTTGCTAAGAGTTCTGCTTGGTGCTCCGTTACGATTGCGATCGCCTTTTTCGTATCTTTTTCGCTCATTCCCTGAACTAGCAAGAGACTAGGAATTATTCCCAGTCTACCAAGTTCAACCTTTGCCTGCCCACCTGCCTTAAATGCATGGACATGCGGTGAATCGTGGTCGTTAAAGTACATCCGAATCTCAAATCCATCTTGTCTTAAAAGTGTTGGCATTGCTGCGAATCACCCGATTAGAGATATGGCTATTATCCCTGACCCCGATCGCTCCACCCCAGAGTTTTCCTGAGAAGTCCGACTTTTCAAAACGTCGGATTTCTGAAATGTGCCAGGATGCAGAGAAAAGCCCCCGAAAAGGGATGAATAGAGAATGTAGAAGCAACCAGCAGCAACTTTGGGGAACCCAGGATGGATGAGCAGCGATCGCAGGCCTATGTGGCGTTGATTGAGCAACTGTTGAACTGTCCTCAAGGGCAAGAGGGTGAACTGTTGCAAGCCCATTCAGACCTGCTCGATGCGGGGCTACTGGAAGCCATGGAGCAAGTTGCGACATATTTGGAGAGTCAGGGAAGTGGCAAAGCCCAACGGCTGCATGACTTTGCAGCACAGTTGGCACCGTCATTGGGATTGGAGATAAGCTCTCAACAAGAGACAGAAGCCGTCCGCCAGTTTTTGCTAGAGACGTTGCTACTGATTGTGGATAAGCATTTTGATCCACAGCAGATCTATCCTCTATGGGGACAGCAGCAGACACAGTTCAATGCAGATCTACTAGCAGTCTTACCCACTGTCGCTGCTCAACTATTGGAGGGGGATACAGAGCAGCGTATCTCCATAGCGGCGGTTTTAGAAGAATTTGGCAATTTGATTAATCAGTTTCCCTTGGGAATACGCTGGCTCAATCTGGAGTTGGGCATCGCGGCCTATCAGCAGTTGTTGCAGGTGAGAACGCGGGAGACGATGCCTATCGATTGGGCAGAATCAATGAATAATCTAGCAAACGCTCACCGTAACCGCATCCAGGGTAACCGAGCGCAAAATATTGAGGAGGCGATCAATGCCTATGGGCAGTCGTTGCAGGTGAGAACGCGGGAGGCAATGCCCGTCGATTGGGCAATATCGATGATGAATCTGGCAAACGCTTACGCTGAACGTATCCGAGGCGATCGCGTAGAGAATATTGAGGAGGCGATCAATGCGTACCAGGAGTCGTTGCAGGTGATAACACGGGAGGCGATGCCTGTGGAATGGGCAACATCAATGAATAATCTGGCAGCCGCTTACTATTCCCGCATCCAAGGCGACCGAGCGCAAAATATTGAGGAGGCGATCAATGTCTATGGGCAGTCGTTGCAGGTGAGGACGCGAGAGTCGATGCCCATCAAGTGGGCAGCATCAATGAATAATCTGGCACTTGCTTATGCTGACCGCATCCGAGGCGACCGAGCCCAAAACATCGAAGATGCGATTGCGGCCCATGAGCAGTCGCTGCAGGTTATGACGCGAGAGGCAATGCCCGTTGATTGGGCAGGATCAATGATGAATTTGGCAAACGCTCACCGTAACCGCATCCAAGGCGACCGAGCGCAAAACATTGAGGAGGCGATCAATGCCTATGAGCAGTCGTTGCAGGTTATGACGCGGGAGTCGATGCCCATTGATTGGGCAGCATTGATGAATAATCAGCAAAGCCAACTTCTCAGCCTGGTGCGAAGAAATTGATCGCACCACTCGCCAACTCTGGAATCTTTTCATGGGGCAGCTTGTCCACCAACTTAAAAAAATGAGTTGCGATCAAGCCACCCTCATCCCCACTGGACTTCTCAGCTTCCTCCCGCTCCATGCCGTCTGGATAGAAGACCCCAGCACCCCCACGGGTCGCCGCTACGCCCTCGATGATATCCACTTCACCTACGCCCCCAACGCCAAATCCCTGAGCGCCGCCCAAGCCATTGACCAGCGCACCGGGGCAGATTCCATCTTGGCGATCGACAATCCCACTCAAGACCTGCCTAACTCCGAACGGGAGGTGAATGCGGCGATCGCCAGTTTCCCCAAAAACACCGTTCTTAGACACGGAGCAGCAACGGTGGAAGGGGTGCGATCGCAACTCTCGAAGATGGCGATCGCCCACTTCTCCTGCCACGGCACTGCCAACCTCAACGACCCGCTCAACAGCGGCCTGGTGATGAGTGATGGCCTCCTCACGCTGCGGGATATTTTTGCGCTGAACTTGGGCGATCAGGGCGGTCTTCGCCTCGCCATCCTCTCCGCCTGCGAAACCGGACTCTCCGGCATCGAAAATGCCGACGAAGCCATTAGTCTACCGACAGGGTTGCTCCAGGCTGGGGTTGCTGGCGTGGTCGCCTCCCTCTGGTCGGTCTCCGACCTCAGCACCATGATCTTACTGAGTCGCTTTTATACCCTCTGGCAGAATCAGACTATGTCACCCGCCATAGCCCTGCGTCATGCCCAGCAATGGTTGCGGGATGCCTCTCCCACCGATATTGTTGACCATTGCCGAACCTTCATACCAGACCTTGATAGTCACAAAGAATTGAAGCGATCGCTCAAGTATGACTATTCCCATCCCTACCACTGGTCAGCCTTCAGCTACACTGGCGTGTAACGATTTTTCCCCACCCATTTGAGTACCCTATGAGTGATATTGATAACCTAGTTGTTCTAGAAACAGCCCTTGCTATCCGTCCCCATCTCTCTGATCTACTAGAGCCTCAGACGGCTGCTCACGTTCAAGAGCTTCTAGATCAACTGCTTCAACAGATACAAACCCATGGCAGTGAAGATACGATCGCCGATCAAATCTGGGATTTATTAACAGACCACAAAGCTACCCAAGCCTGGAGCACCCAGTTTCAGCCCAGCCTAGCTCGTGAAAAAGGTGCCAAAGGCAGCACCAACCTGCCTGGAGATATATCGTCTGTTTCTTATCGTCAATTCAAATGTCCTCTGTGTGACCATACATGGTCGCGCGATCGCGTGGGGCGTCCGACCCCCCTCTGTCCCACCCACCAGATTCCTCTTGAACTAATCTCCTGACCAGAACGGTACAATAAGCCCATTCCTATTTCACCCCGACGGCAATGGTTCAAACCTCCGCCAAGCCTATCACCCTAGCTGAATTCCTGACGCTGCCGGAAACCAAACCCGCCAGCGAATTCATGGACGGGAAAATCATCCAGAAACCCATGCCTCAAGGAAAACACAGCACAATTCAAGGCGATCTTGTGCCAGCCATCAATAGCATTCTAAAACCCCAACATATTGCCCGTGCTTATCCTGAACTGCGCTGTACCTTCGGCGATCGCTCCATCGTCCCGGATGTCACGGTGTTTACCTGGGAACGGATTCCTCGCGATCCGAATGGCGACGTGTCGAATATCTTTGCCCTTGCCCCTGACTGGACGATCAAAATTCTCTCCCCTGATCAAGGCCAAACCAACGTGGTTCGCAACATCCTCCACTGTTTGTCCCACGGCACTCAAATGGGCTGGCTGATTGACCCTGACGAAAAACTGGTGTTTGTGTATGGGGGCGATCGCACCATTTCCGCCTTTGAAGAACCCGGCGATCGCCTCCCCGTTCCCACCTTTGCCGAGCCTGTACTTCTCACTGTCGGCCAGCTCTTTAGTTGGCTGGAGGAGTAACGGTGTCAGCAAAATTTTTAGATAGTCTAGGTGGAAAACTCGCCGAACAATGGGCAGCGACTCTGCTCACCCCCGCGTTTATCTTCTGGGCCGGAGGGGCGATCGCTCTCTTCCAACGCTTTGGCTGGCAAGCGCCGATAGATTGGTTTGGCCAACAGCCTGAGTTTTTGCAAATTGCCATTGTGATTGCGGCCCTCTGTTTGATTGCGGCCTCATCGGTGGTGGTGCAACGCTTTGATCTACCGGCATTGCGGGCCCTAGAAGGCTATTGGCATCCTTGGCTACGGCCCTTGCGGCACTGGTGTCTGGCCCGCCAGGCTGAGCGCAGTCAACGGGTAGGCGATCGCTGGCAGGAGCTAGCCCAATACAGTCCCGATCAACTGCCGGTGGAGCAACGGGAGGAATGGATTTTCCTCGACTGGCAGCAACACCATATGCCCCTGAGCAACCAGCTCATGCCAACCCGCTTGGGTAATATTCTGCGGGCGGCGGAGCAAAAATCTCTGGAAAAATATGGGCTAGACGCGGTCATTTGCTGGTCGCGGCTGTGGCTGATGTTGCCCGATGGCGTCAAGCAAGATTTACAAACCGCCCGCGCTGACCTCGATGCAGCGGCCCGGTTTTGGTTATGGAGTGTGCTGTTTATCGGCTGGGTGCTGGTGGGCGCTTGGTGGGCCCTGCCCCTGGGCATTCTGGCGGCATTGTTGACCTATTACTATTGGGCGATCGCGGCGGCGGTGACCTACAGCGACTTGATTGAAGCCACCTTTGATCTCTACCGTCATCTGCTCTACCAATCTCTGCGCTGGCGGCAACCGACTGACCCCACCGAAGAGCGGCGGGTGGGGCAGCAACTCACGGAATATCTATGGCGAGGATTTTAGGGGCAGCGTTTCAGGCAGACCAGGTGAGAGGGGTTGGCCCTAATCCCGTAAAATAGAAAAGGTCAAAATTTCAGCGATCGCCCCTCGATGGATATCACCGAATTTTTTCAACAAAGTGTTGGCAAATGGTTTTCCCAACGCACCAGCCACGATATTAATGGCAACCAATCGATTACTGGACAATCTGATCTGTGGGTGGAGGTCATCCCGGTCACTGATGGGGCAGTGGTGGATCTATGCCAGCAGCATGGCGTTGATGTAGCGACGGCGCTGATTGGCGTCCAGATTCGCTGGGAAGGCAAGCTGGATGGTCAAACCCAAAGCCACAACGGCTCTACCCTATGGGTGGCGATCGCCCCTGATGCCCAATCCCGCACCGGGCAACTGCTGCGCCACCATCATGATTCCATAGCGCTGGAAACCCTCAGCCACTATAGCCTAGGTGCCGATGACGCCCTGACGCTAACCACCGAAACCGCCGCCACCACCACCACCGAGCGGGTCTGGTTTGAAAGCCCGAGTCTGCGTTTTCGCACCAGTGTGATTAAGCAGCAGGATGGCACCCAGTTTGGCTCCTTCTGTTCCGAAATCCGCATGGGTGGCGCAAAGCCTAGTGCCTAACGGTCGGCTATCAATCGGTTACCGGCCATCGATGTACAGGTAGGTACCGCAGAGCTAGTCGTCGCTGTCGGGAATGAGTAGGGTCGATCGATCCAGCTCTTCTTCGGTTGAGATCAGGGAGGAGCGATCGCTGGTAGCCACAGCCTGAAGCCTTGTATAGAACGGCGTTGTGCCGGAGGTGGGCGTAAACTGCTGGATGGGATGGATCAGCTCTGTTGGGTGGGCTGGGGAGGATGGTTCGGGAACAGATGGAGGCGCGTAGCTTGGCTCTGGGCTGGTTGCTTCCGGACTGCTGTCTAGGATCGCTGGGGCAGCGCTGGTCATCGAGGTGGGCGTAGGGCCCTGGACTGGCTCTAGGTTGGCTGGTGCCGGTTGCTTATGGCGCTGAGCGGGCTGCGATCGCAGGCTTTGCAGTTTGGCCCGCAGAGTCAAGTCCTCGGACGTGGGGTCACTGGGGGGGCGATCGCTGTCTTCTGCTTCTGGATGCTCTGCTGCATTGAGGTTGCGCGGTACCGGACTGGCTACAATCCGAGCAAACTCGCTGGTGAAGTGATAAATAGGCGCATCACGGCGCTCCCAGAGCATCAAGATTTGTTGAACAGAAACGGCTTTATAGCGTCCTTGGTAGAGAGCTTCAATAATCGCTAACCGCACCCACACGAGTGAATAGCGACTCAACCATTCCGCCACGGCCCGCTCTGCGGATTGGGCCCCTAGGTCAAAGCTATAGCAGGTAATCAGGTCAATGATTTTCTGGGCTTCAGTTTTCTGTGCCAAGTCGGTCATAGTGAATGAAACACAAGGTACGGCTGTATCACCAACGGTCGGCTATCCAGATAGGTGCCACCATCCTAGACGGAAATGAGGGTGGAGGAGCAGCGATGATTCTAGCCCCTACTTACTATATATGCCACCTATCGTCTATCGTCTTCTGCCTGCAGGCTGGCTATGGAGAGACGAGGGGAGGCGATCGCTCTCGGTGGGTCATGATGATGGAGCTACAACGTTTCGCTCAACCCATGGATTGCTGTCGGCGCAGGGTGCTGCCCCGCGATCGATTGCCTGCGGTCAGAGTATTGTGGTCGGGATGATGGTCGGGATGATGATGGTTGCGAGCGGAGCTTGGCTTTAGCCTAGCGCGGCTTGCGGGCGGTGGCTGTGATCATGAGCAATGGTTGACAGATTGCTGAGTCTCGCAGCGGTATGCTGGAAGACGCCTAGTTGCTTGCTTGTTGGGCATAGGCGATAGTTATCGGGAGGTTTGTTGATGGATTTTTGGCCCACTGTGCTAGAGTTTGCCGATCGCACCACCACTCGCGTTGGCCGCACGTTGCTGGAAGATTTTGGCCGTGCTCAGGCAACGGAAAAGGCTGATGGTAGTTTAGTCACCCAATCCGATCGCTGGGCTGATGAGGTGTTGCGGCAGGCGATCGCTCAGGAGTTTCCTAGCCACGGCGTTTTGAGTGAAGAGGCGGAGCATTTTTTCCCTGAAAATGACTGGTGTTGGATTATTGATCCAATTGACGGCACCACCAATTTCACCCGAGGTGTACCCCTCTGGGGGATTTCCCTAGGCTTGCTCTATCGCGGCACTCCGGTCTTTGGCTATGTGTATCTACCGCCCATTGCCCAAGCGTTTCATGGCTTTTGGCCAGGAGACTCGGGGTTAAAGATGCCCCAGGGTGCCTTTCTCAACCATCGTTCTATCCACACCAGTGGGGCGGAACCGTCGAACAATCAGTTTTTCAACCTCTGCGCCCGCAGTACAGCGGTGCTGAAGTCGCCGTTTCCCTGCAAAATTCGCATGTTGGGCGTGGCCACCTACAATGTGCTGACGGTGGCGACGGGGACGGCCCTGGGCGGTGTGGAGGCTACGCCAAAAATCTGGGACATTGCGGCAGTGTGGGCGATCGCTCAGGCTGCTGGAGCGAACTGGATCCCCCTCGATCGCCAATCGCCGTTTCCCCTAAAAGTTGGACACAACTACAGCCGCCACCCCTACCCCACCTTGGTGGCGAGTGGGGCGGCGTTGGGGGAGCAGTTTTTGCCCTATGTGCAGTTTTTGGGGCAGGGGTAGGTGGGTCAACCGCTACCAGTCGGCTGTCCACACAACGTCCCCAGCGCCTTCGATCACCTCCCCGATGCTCCAGGCCGGTAGGTTGTGCGCTTGGAAGTGGGCGATCGCTGCGGCTTCCACGGCGGGAGGCACCAACACCACAAAGCCAACTCCCATATTGAAGGTGTTCAACATGTCGGTGTGGGGAACGGAGCCGGTGCGCTCAATCCATTCAAAAATCGGGGGAATGGGCCAACTGTGGGGCTGGAGGGCGATCGCTTGTCCCCCATTCAGGGCCCGGGGCAGATTTTCTGGTAGGCCGCCGCCGGTGATGTGGGCCATGCCGTGAATCTCCAGACCGGCTTTCTGGGCAGCTAGGACGGGTTTGACGTAGAGCTGGGTGGGGGTCAGCAGGAGGTCGCCTATAGGGCTCTCTAGGCCAAGAGGGCGATCGCTGAGGGCTGTATTCGAGACCTCTAAAATTTTGCGCACTAAGCTAAAGCCATTGCTATGGACACCACTGCTGGCCAAGGCGATCGCCCGATCGCCCACCTGCACCTGACGGCCATCCAGAATCCGGGACTTGTCCACAATACCTACACAGAAACCCGCTAGGTCATATTCCCCGGCATCATAAAAGCCAGGCATTTCCGCCGTTTCGCCCCCCAAGAGGGCGCAGCCCGCCTGCCGACAGCCCGCGGCAATGCCGGCAACGACTTGGGTCAACTGATCGGAGTTCAGGTGCCCCGTGGCTAGGTAGTCTAAAAAGAACAGCGGTTCTGCGCCGCAGGTGAGCACGTCATTCACGCACATGGCGACTAGATCAATGCCCACGGTATCGTGGCGATCGCACTGATGCGCCAACTTCAGCTTGGTACCCACCCCATCGGTACCCGAAACCAGCACGGGGTTTTGGTACTGTCCCGATAGCTCAAACAATCCGCTGAAGCCGCCCAATTGCCCCAGCACCTCCGGGCGACGGGTGCTGTCTACTAGCCCTCGGATCGTTTGCACGAAGGCCCGCCCAGCTTCTACATCAACCCCTGCATTACGATAATCCATAGTCCTCTCTGTTGCGATCGCCACTATACCAAATCGGTGATTCTCCCTGGGGCATTGGGGGTGAGTTGTCACCATCTAAGTATTGTCTTCATCTAAGTCGCGATCGTCGAACCCCCTTGTTCATCGATCGTTCAACGACTAACCTTCGATATCCATGGGATAGCCCGGCCGATTTATTTTACTGGTTTGGGTATGCTAATCACTAGACCCATGGTGTTGAGTAAGGGCAACTCCTGCATTCCATGATGATTGGGATGCGAAGTCTACCGCATGGACTGTGTAGTCAGTATTTTGTAACCTGTTGTGTATTAGAAACCTCCGTACATTTAGCAATTACGCTGAAGAGGCTGGGTCTCAATGCCCCGATACCGGCAACTATTGTGCTTTAGGCTGAAAGGCTTTGGTCAACCATGCGTCTAAACCGCTCATCCCCGATCCTTGCTCCAATTACCATCTGGTTGATCCTTTTCTTGGGGCAAGCCATATTCAGCATTTATACCGTAGGGTACCTGGTTCACCATCAGGCATGGGTTGGGGCGATCGCTCCAGTGACGGCCCTGTTTACCCTGGGGCTGACGCTCACGGCGGGAATGCTGGGATGGTGCTGGGTGCAGCCTTTACGTCCGGTGACGGCGGGGCTGCGGGCCTTGGCACGGGGGCAGTTTGACTATCGAATGGTGCCTTCCCTGGGCCTAGGGGCGATCGCCCAGGCTATGAATCATTTAGCTGAGCGTCTGCCGCTGCTTGTGCAGGAAGAAGTGGAGCAAGCCACAGCGACGTACCAGCAGCGCGATATTACCAATCAAGCCATCCTGCGGGCCATTCCGGATCTCATGTTTCGGGTAAATCGGGATGGTATCTACCTCGACTACATTCCCACTAACCAGCATATTGACCTCTGGCCCCAAGATCAAAAACCCGTTGGTCAACGCCTATCAACGCCCCTTTCAGCCAAGCTCCTCACACAAAAGTTGGCTTGCATTGAGCAAGTTTTAGCCACAGGGCAACTGCACATGTATGAACAGGAGGTGGAGCTCCAGGGAGAGGTGCGCTATGAGGAGGTGCGGGTGGTGCCCTGTGGCGCTGACCAGGTGCTGTTTATCATTCGAGATATTACCCAGCAGCGGCAGGTGGAGCGGGAGACCGAGGCGCAAAAGGTCTTCCTACGGCAGTTGCTTGATTGTATGCCCAGCTTGGTGGCGGTCAAGGACGAATCAGGACGGTTTCTAGAGGTGAATCGCGCGGCGGCGGCGATCCATGGCACCACGCCCGATGTCTTGGTGGGTAAGCAGGAGCTTGACCTGGTGCCTGTCCCTCAAGAAGATCAGTATGAGCAATGGTTATCGAACAATCGGGAGGTGATTCGATCGCGCCAGCCGAAGCAAATTCCTGATGAACTGATTACCTATATGGATGGCTCCCAGGCTTGGTATCAGACCACCCTCAGCCCCTTTGTAGACTTGGAAGGGGAGGTAAAGGGCGTCATTTGCCATTCGGTGGACATTAGCGATCGCAAGCAAATTGAGCTGGAGCTGCAGTATTCCAAAAACCAAGCGGAAGCAGCTAACCAGGCCAAGAGCGCCTTCTTGTCGAATATGAGCCATGAACTGCGCACGCCGCTGAATGCCATCTTGGGCTTTGCCCAGGTGATGCGCCATGATGAATGGGTCTGTGATGAGCATCAAGACTACCTCGACATCATGATCCAGAGCAGCGAACATCTGCTAGGGCTAATCGACAATATTCTAGACATGGCCCGCACCACCTCGGGAGATATGCCCCGCATTGAACGAGCGGTGAGTTTATCAACTCTGTTGCGATCGCTGCAGGCCTCGTTTCAGCTCCAAGCCACCCAAAAAAATCTAGCCATCAGCTTAGAGCAAGCTGCCAATCTTCCCGACTATATCTATGTAGATCACCAAAAACTGCGGCAGATTCTCACGAATCTAATGGACAACGCCCTGAAGTTTACCGCGCAAGGACACATTACCCTACGGGCCCGGCTGCAAGATATGCCATCTCGGGAACCCTTGCCGACCCAGAATGACTCGGGAATGGTTATGCTGGCCATTGACATCATCGATACAGGAGCCGGGATTCCAGCCGAGTCGCTTGACATAATTTTCGAGATGTTTACGCAGATTCCCCAAAATGGTCTCATGCCCAATGGCACTGGGGTGGGGCTAGCCCTTAGTCGTCGTCTAGCTACGGTGATGGGCGGCATGTTGACGGTGGAAAGTCAGCCGGGCCAAGGCAGCACCTTTTGCCTGACGGTGCCGGTGCGTCAGGTGACAGAAACCACCGAGAGCGTCGATCATCCAGCGCAGTTTTCACCAGAGCTATCCACCTATCGGGTAGGTGTTGTGGAGGCATCGCAAGTGCGACGGCTGCTGCTCAGCCAATGGCTATCGGAAGCAGGATTTCAGGTGCAGATGGCCAACGATCGCCCCTCCTGTCTTCAGCAAATTCGCCATTGGCAGCCCCACTTAGTTGTTTTGGGCGAGGTTCCCGAGCTATCCGCCCAAATTATTCAGTCCTACCTCTTGGCTGACCCACATGCCTCGCTGCCCAAGGTGCTGCAGGTATTCACAAGCGATCCTGGCCATCCTTCAGACATAGATACCCAGACATCCCTGTATCCTGAAACCGTAGCTGTTCTGAATCCACCCCTCGCCCACGATCGCCTCTTTAGTAAAATTACGGAACTTTTGGGCATCGTCAGCCTATACGATGGAGATGATAAAGACGTTAGCCACGGTCATCCAGGCCGAATGGCTCTCTTGACTCTTGATCCAGAGGCACTCTCCGCCATGCCTAGGGACTGGATCCATCAACTGCACCAAGCTGCTCTCCGCTGCGACCACCGCGCCATTTATGCCTTAATTGGTCAGATCCCCGTCACCGCTTCTTGCCTTGCCACCCCCCTCGCCGCATTAACTCATCAGTTTCGGTTTGACCTGATTAGTGAATTGACTCAGGCTTACGTCTAACCGTTAATCCTGGTTCTCATAGGCGAGACGTTGTTCTATCGTTTGTGTCAGAAATAGATTCTGTGGATTATTCTATCCATCGTCCCTCGTCGCTTGATCCGGCTGATTGTGACCATGAACCCCTGCATCGTCCCGGCTGTATCCAACCTCACGGTGTTTTGCTGGTTTTGGAGCCTGGTCTCATCATTCAGCAGGTGAGCGATAATATCGAAGACCTTTTGGGGTTGACACCAGATGCTGCCCTTGGGCGTCATCTCACATGCCTGATGTCTGCTCGACAAACATCGGCGATCGCTCAATGGTTGACCCAGGAACCGCTAGAGTTGGTCAATCCTTTTTTGGTGGTGGTGCGCACGGCTCCCAAGGGACAGCGACGGTTTCAAGGCACGCTGCACCGGGTAGGCGATCGCATTATTCTAGAGCTAGAACCTCAGCAAACCTCCATTCATCGCAGCTCCATCGAGTTTTATCAGCAGTTCAAACAGGCGATCGCCTCGGTGCGCTACGCCCATACGCTTGACCAGTTGGCCCAAGGTATTGCCCAGGAGGTTCACCGTCTGAGCGGCTTTGCCCGAGTGATGGTCTACCGTTTTGAGATGGATCAAAGCGGTGTGGTCATTGCTGAAGCGAGACGCCCTGACCTAGAAACCTACCTAGGGCTGCACTACCCCGCCTCCGATATTCCTAGCCAGGCCCGCCGGTTTTACTATGACCATTGGCTACGGTTGATTCCCGATGCTACCTATCAGCCAGCGCGTCTAATTCCCGAATGCCATCCCCACACTCAGGAACCGCTAGATCTCAGCCGTGCCACGCTGCGCAGTGTGTCGTCTGGGCATCTGCAATACCTCAAAAACATGGGGGTTGCTGCTTCCTTTAGCATTTCGTTGATCAACGAGCAGCGGCTCTGGGGACTGATTGTCTGCCATCACGATGCCCCCAAATGGGTCAACTACGAAACCCGCCGCGCCTGTGAACTGTTGGGGCAATTCCTCTCGGTGGAGTTTGTGCGGCAGCAGGAACGGGACTTTGTGGCCCACCAAGCCAAAATTCAAGAGATTCAGCGGCAATTGCAACTGCACCTATCGCCCAATCCCGTGGCGATCGCCGCCATGTTCCAGCATTATCAAACGGATATTTTGAGGTTGGTGCAGGCCCAGGGAGCTGCCCTATGGCTCAATCAACGTCTGCATCAGGTTGGAGAAACCCCCGACAAACCCGATACGCTGGCATTACTGGCCTGGATTCGCCAGCAGGAAGATGATATTTTTTGCAGCGATCGCTTGGTGCAACTCTATCCAGAGGCCATCCGGTTTAAAGACATAGCTGCCGGTATTTTATCTATTTCCATTGTCCTCAAACACACCGCCTACCACCTGATTTGGTTTCGCCAAGAGCAGGTGCAAACGGTGCATTGGGCTGGCAATCCCCATGAACACCCCACCCACTTGGATGACCAACAGGTGCTGCGTTTGTCACCTCGGGGGTCTTTTGAACGCTGGAAGGAAGTGGTGCGCGATCGCTCTCTGCCCTGGCAACCCTTGGATTTAGAAGCGGCACGACAACTGCGCAATACCCTGATGCTGGCGGCGCTGGAATTTTCCCACAGCGCCATGCAGAAGCTGACGGAGCAGGCGGAGCAGGCCAATCGAGCCAAAAGTCAGTTTTTGGCCAAAATGAGCCATGAACTGCGCACGCCATTGAACGCTATTTTGGGCTTTACCCAACTGATGTCGGGCGATCGCTCCCTGTCGCTTGAGCATCAAGAGCATTTGGGCATCATTGGCCGCAGTGGTGAACATTTGCTGGCGCTCATTAATGACGTTCTAGAAATGTCAAAAATTGAGGCGGGGCAAGTTGAGCTGCATGACGTCAGTTTTGATCTGCATCGCACCCTCCGCTCCACGGAAGAAATGTTTGCCCTCAAGACCAAGCGCCAAGGCTTAGCTCTATCGGTGCAGTGGGAACCAGATGTTCCTCAATTAGTCTATGGCGATCAGGGTAAACTGCGGCAGATCTTAATTAACTTGCTGGGGAATGCTGTGAAATTTACGGAGCGGGGTCGGGTATCGCTTCATGTCTCCCATGTTTTAACTGCGCCATCCCTTGGCACCATGATCGGCCATGTGTGGCTACAGTTTTGTGTGACCGATACCGGGCCCGGTATCCATCCCCAGGATCTACAGTCTATTTTTGATGCTTTTCAACAAACTGAGCGCACCCGCCAATTTACGGAAGGTAGCGGTCTAGGGCTGTCGATTAGTCGCCAGTTTGCCCGCATGATGGGAGGAGAACTATCGGTGCAAAGCCAGATTGGCCAAGGATCGACCTTTACCTGTGTGGTGCCCCTCGGCTTGGCCCATGATGTTGACGAACAGCTAGAGCCGTTAGCACAATCCGTGATAGCACTGAAACCACACCACCAGCCTGTGCGTATTTTAGTAGCAGAAGACGTGGCGGAAAGCCGTCTATTGCTGGTGAAGCTCTTGGAGAGCGTTGGATTTCAAGTGTGGGAGGCTGTGAATGGCGAAGCAGCGATCGCCCTCTGGGTTCAATGTCAGCCCGATTTGGTGCTCATGGATCTGCAAATGCCTGGCATGGATGGTCTAGAAGCCACGCGCGCCATTCGCCAAGCCGAAGGAACTGAGAGGCGATCGGTCATTCTAGTACTCTCGGCCAGTGCCTTTCACAACGACCGCAAAGCCAGCTTCGAGGCGGGATGTGACGACTTTCTCAGCAAGCCCTTTCAATCCGACGTGCTGCTACAGCGCATTGGCAAGCATCTGAACTTAGAGTACATCTACGCAGATGCGATTGATTCTCTAAATGTGGGTACTATTCGCCCCCTAAACTCCGAGGATTTGCGCTGTATGCCCCGAGACTGGCAGGTTAAACTACGAGAAGCAGCAATTATTATCGATGAAGCAAAACTATACGATCTCGTGGCTGAAATTCCTTCTCAATCGTCGGACTTGGCTGTATCTCTGACGTACCTAATTGATAATTTTCAGCTAGAAGCGATCGTTAACCTTACTGGTTTTTTGGAGGGCTGAATGGCTCAATCATCCTTGGCCCTGCCATCGAGCGATATTCTGATTGTGGATGATACCCCAGAAAATTTGCGTCTGCTGTCCAAGATGCTGGAATCGCAAGGGTATCGAGTTCGCCGGAGTATTAGCGGGCGAATGGCGCTACATGCATCTCAAATCGAACCGCCAGACTTAGTCTTGTTGGATATCAACATGCCTGAGATGGATGGCTATGAGGTCTGCCGCCAGCTCAAAGCCCATCCCAAGACTCTGGATATCCCGGTTATTTTCATCAGCGCCCTCGATCACACCCAAAACAAGGTGCAGGCCTTTGATCTGGGTGCCGTGGACTACATCACCAAGCCCTTTCAAGAACAGGAAGTGTTGTCCCGCGTCAAGGCGCAGTTGACGATTCAGCGGCAGCAGCAGCTTTTGCTAGAGCGCAACCGGCAGTTGGAGCGATCGCAACTTGAGACCCGCCTCCTGTTGTCCACCATTCAGGCAGCTAACCAAGCCGCAGATATTGACATGGCCCTGCGGGCCATCTTGCAAGAGGTCTGTGATGCCATCGGCTGGGACTATGGAGAAGCCTGGATGCAATGGGACACCGAAGACGCTCTCACCCTACGCCAGCCCTATCTGCTCTTAGACTCCCAAGACATGAACCAGTTTCAATACTGTAGTTTGCATACCCAGTATCAACAGGGAGAAGGGCTAGTGGGGCGGGTCTGGCAAACCCAGCAGCCTGCATGGCAAAGCAGCCTTGATCGCCATGATTTATTGCCTTGTGTGCGCTGTGTTGCGGCCCATCAGGCAAATTTGAAAACCGCGTTTGCAGTGCCGGTGGTGCTCCACGATCGCTCCCTAGCCGTGCTGGCATTTTACAGCGTGATTGATCGCGCCTTAGATCAACGCCTGCTGGATGTGGTGAGCGCCGTTGCGCTACAGTTGGGCACCTTAATTCAGCAAAAGCAGGCAGAAGAAGCGCTGCGACGGGCGAATTTAGAACTGCAGCGTCTTGTCTCCCTCGATGGATTGACCCAATTAGCCAATCGGCGGCGCTTTGATGAATACTTAGATCAGGAATGGCGGCGATCGCGACGGGAACAGCAGCCCCTATCGCTGATCTTGTGCGATGTGGATCACTTCAAGCTTTACAACGATCACTACGGCCATCAAGCCGGAGATGACTGCCTCAAGCAAATTGCCCAGGCAATTACCCAAAGCATTCGCCGACCGGCCGACTTGGCAGCTCGCTATGGTGGCGAAGAATTTGCCGTAATTCTACCCAATTCGGACTGGGAAGGAGCGGTGCATATCGCCCAAACCATTCAGAAGGCGATCGCCAACCTGCATATTCGTCACGACTATTCCAACACAGCTCCCATCATTACCATGAGTTTGGGCATTTCCAGCCTCGTGCCCTCCGATACCCACGGAGCGACAGCGCTGATTACCGTCGCCGACCGCGCCCTGTATGAAGCTAAGGCTAAGGGTCGCAATGCCTATCAGACAGCCAACATGTCCTTGGGTGTTTCGTCTGTGTTGTTCTAGGTGCTACGGCTAGCATCCCAGGGGTGAAGGCATCAGAAACCCTGGTAGACGTTCGAACGTTCGTGGTGAGGCAGATTAGCAGCCGGATAAGGCGGGGGTGGGGGCTAGGCGGTAGAGCAGTTGTCGCAGCACCAGCGCCGTCCAATCCACATCGGCTTCGGTGGTTAATCGGCCTAGGGTAAGGCGAATGCCGCTTTTGGCATGGCGATCGCTGTAGCCCATGGCCGTCAGAATGGGGCTGGGAGACAGTTGACCGCTATGACAAGCCGAGCCAGCACTGATGCCAATTCCGGCATAGTTCATCTGCCGCACCAGGGTTTTACCCGTCAGCGTATCGCCATCGGTTTGGGGTAGGTAGAAGCTGACGTGGTGGGGTAGGCGGTGCAGGCGATCGCCCGTGGGAGCGAGGTGCGGTACGTCGGCTAAATAGTCAAACAAGCGATCGCGTAGTTGAATCAACCGTGGTGTTTCGCTAGCCATTTCCTCGCGGGCTAGGTGGGCAGCCACCCCAAAGCCAGCGATCGCCGCTACGGCCTGGGTACCCGATCGCCGCTGCGACTCTTGCCCACCCCCACCCAACAGCGGCACAAGATCAACGCCCGTCCGCACATAGAGCGCGCCCACGCCTTGAGGGCCGTAGAGTTTGTGGCTAGAAAGAGAGAGGAGATCGACAGGCAGCGATCGCACATCGATGGGCAAGCGGCCGGCTACTTGGACAGCGTCGGTGTGGAACAGGGCCCCATGGCGCTGCACAATCTTGCCGATCTCTTCAATGGGCTGCAGCGTGCCCACTTCACTCTGTCCGTAGATGATCGACACCAGCACCGTATCGGATCGCAGGGCAGCTTGTAGATCAAGCCCATTCACCCGTCCTTGGGCATTCACCGGCAGGCGCGTCACTCGCCAACCCCATTGCTCCAACAGCCGCACCGGTTCGCTGATGGCAGAATGCTCGACGCTGGAGATGATCATATGGCGAGGGGTGGCATAGTGGCGGGCCACGCCCATGATCACCATATTGTTAGACTCCGTGCCGCCGGAGGTAAAGGCTATGGCATCGGGTACGGCATTTAGCAGCTCAGCCACCTGCACCCGAGCCTGTTCTAAGACGGTCGCCGATCGATTGCCCCACTGGTGCAAACTAGACGGATTACCCCATTCTTCCGCGAACACCTGCTGCATACGGGCGATCGCTTCTGGGCGGGTGGGCGTGGTTGCACTGTAGTCTAGGTAAATTTGCATCGCGCTTGGCTAACCGTTCCTGCATCTCCAGCATTTGATATCCTCTCAACCCGATCGCTGGTAGGGGCGAGATTTCTTAGTGCGCTTGACCGCTATGAGCATCATAGCAACATTGCTCCCGTTGGTAGCGCTCCGCCAGCGTTCAGCTAGGGCTGGAGTAGGGCGAAGGGTCTAGATAGCAGTTCCTGGACAAAACAGTCTTGGCCAGGTTCCTAGATTCCTCGGATGCGATCGCTGGATCGTCTAGGTCACGCTAGGGATGCTCTAGGGGCATCGATCTTGGGCAGCCTCCTGGCCTGTTGATCCATGGCGAGTCTCCGCGCCTAGCTCCTCCCCAGTCCTTTACCCTCCCTCATCAGCCGTGCATCGCTCATCATCTAAAGCATCATCTAACAGGTCATTATCGAAGTGGATTCGTCTAGGGCTGTTGGCTAGCCTAGCGCTGGTTGTGGTCATTGGTTTAGCCCGATGGCAACTGTCCCCAGGTCTCAATCCAGAGTCGTCGTCCGAGTCCCTGCCGCTCCTTGAGCCCTTACCTCAAGATCCGAATATTCAGGTGTATTTCAACTATTCCCAAGCCGCATCCTACACCGACCCCTATCGCCAGCAACTGCGCTTGGGGGATGACCTAGAACAGGTGTTGATAGAGGCGATCGCTTCTGCTCAGTCCACAGTAGATGTGGCCATTCAAGAACTGCGTCTGCCGGGGGTGGCCCAAGCCTTGGTGGAGCGGCAGCGGGCGGGGGTGCAGGTGCGGGTGGTGTTGGAAAATAGCTACAGTCGTCCTTGGAGTGACCTCTCGTCAGCGGAGGTGCAAGCGCTCGATAGTCGCGATCGCGGTAAGTACCAGGAGTTTTTGGCCCTAGCTGATTTGGATAGCGATGGTCGCGTCTCTGAGGCTGAAGCTCTGGAACGGGATGCCCTTGTCATGATCCAAGCGGCGCAAATTCCCTGGATCGACGACACGGCGGATGGATCCAAGGGCAGCAGCTTAATGCACCACAAGTTTGTGGTGGTGGATCGACAACTTGTGGTGTCAGGATCGGCAAACTTCACCACCAGCGGCACCCATGGCGACTCGTTCAATCCCGACAGTCGGGGTAATGTGAATCATCTGGTGGCGATCGCCAGCCCTGACTTGGCGCGTTTGTATACCGAAGAGTTTGACCTGATGTGGGGCGATGGGCCCGGCGGGCAGCCCGATAGCCGCTTTGGTCTACAAAAACCGCTGCGATCGCCCCAGACAGTGACCGTTGGCAGCAGCCAGGTGACGGTACAGTTTTCCCCCACATCGTCGTCTCAAGACTGGAGTCGTAGTGTGAATGGGTTGATTGGACGCACGTTGAGTACAGCTCAGCGTTCGATCGACATGGCCCTCTTCGTCTTTTCCGACCAAAATCTGAGCAATCTCCTGGAACCCCAACATCGCCAAGGTGTTCAGATCCGCGTCTTGATCGATCCAGGCTTTATGTATCGCGACTATAGCGAAGGGCTAGATCTGCTGGGGCTGGCGCTACCTAACCAGCAATGCCGCTATGGAGAGGGGAACCGTCCCTGGGCATCGCCGCTCACCACAGTGGGGATACCGCTCTTGGCCGATGGTGATGTGCTGCACCATAAATTTGGCTTGGTTGACGATCGCATCGTGGTGACCGGATCCCAAAACTGGTCTCTCACGGCCAATGAAAGCAACGATGAAAATTTGCTGGTCATCGACAATCCAACGGTGGCAGCCCATTTTCAGCGAGAGTTTGAACAGCTCTATGCAGAGGCTACCCTAGGCATTCCCGACTGGCTACAGCAGCGAGTGCAGGAGCAAGCCGCCCGCTGCGAGGGCTAAGATGCCAGGTGGGAAACAATCAGCAAGCGATCGACGACTCTGTAGGTTGGGGATAGCTGGTCGATCGCCATTTTTTCTGTCAGGATGATTCTGGTAGCGATTAAACTGTTAGGGGCTGATATGCCGGTGGCTCAAGACAGATGTCTCAACATCAGGCTGATTGGTCAACGATCGTCAGCGATCGCCGCTCCCATCCATGGATGGCGCTACCCTGTGGGCTCTAACCCGCTGTTCCTCGTTGTTTTCGTCCTGTAGCTTAATAGACCTGTGCCAAAGCGTATTTCCTCTCTTGTTCCAATGCTGTTGACCCTGGGGTTATGGGGTGCGGTGCTGCCGGCCCATGGCCAAGCCCTAGCACCGCATATTTTGACCTTGGATGCTGACTATCTAGAAAACCAAGGGCTAGGTCTTGCACAAGAAGCGGCCCAATTGGCTCAGTTTCAGCAGTATGACCTGGCCTTGCCCCGCGCCCAACTCGCCACCCAACTCGTGCCTGATAATGCTCAGGTGTGGGCCCTGCTGGGTAATCTGTACCGGCAAGTAGAAGACATCGACAACAGTATCAATGCTCTACAGCAGGCGCGAGCCATTGAGCCTGCCAATCCTGGTATTTTGTTTTCGCTAGGATCTGCCTATATCCAGCAAGAGCGATACAGCCAAGCCATTACCTATCTACAGGCTGGGCTAAGCATTGAACCAGAGGTGCCGGGAGCCCTATTTGACTTGGGCAACGCCTACTACATGGCTGAGCGCTATGAAGAAGCGATCGCTGAGTATGAAAAAGCGATCGCTCTCGATGAAACCTTTTGGCCCGCCGTGAATAACATTGGCCTGGTGCTCTATGAGCAGGGTGATGTGCAGGGAGCCCTTGATTATTGGCAGGCTACGTTGGAGATTGATGACCAGCAAGCCGAACCTCAACTGGCGATCGCGGTGGCCTTATATCAGCAAGGGCAAGAAGTTGAAGGGTTGCGATTGGGAGAAGCTGCCCTGCGCCTCGATCAACGCTATGCAGAGCTAGACTTCTTGCGTCTCAACCTATGGGGCGATCGCCTGCTCGAAGATACTCAGGTGTTCTTAGCCTTGCCGGAGATCCGTCGAGCTATTTCTAGCTTGACCGGGAGGTCGTTTGAATAGAGTCTGAATAGAGTTTGAATCGAGTTTGAATTGAGACAGTGGGGCGATCGCCGGGATACGGTTAGTCCGTAAAAACCTCTTCGTGGGCATCCTCGTTGAGGTAATGCTGCCATTCCACATCGGGCATTTGCTCAAAGGCCTGCCGTACCGACACTTCCCATAGCCGACGGATTTTTGCCAAATAGGGATCCCCCACTCTTAGTTTGAGCTGGTTTTGGACGACAAAGCTGTCGGTCTCGTACATCATCAGGTTAATGGGTGGCCCCACCGAGATGTTGGACTTCATGGTGGAGTCGATGGACAGCAAGACACATTTGGCGACCGCGTCGAGAGGGGTCTCAAAGGTGATGGTGCGGTCTAGGATGGGCTTGCCATACTTGGTTTCGCCGATTTGCAAGAAGGGCGTTTCGGGGGTGGCTTCGATGAAATTCCCTTGGGTATACACCAGATAGAGGCTGGGGCGATGGCCCAAAATTTGCCCTGCTAGCAAAAAGCTACAGCGGAAATCAATGCCGTCTTTTTCCAGCCAGGGGCGATCGCGCTCCTGCACTTGGCGAATTTTGTCACCCAAATAGCGCGCAATTTCATACAGCGTCGGCAGCGTATGGAGATTTTCTAGTTCGTCGCTTTTCAGGTCCTGCTCGATGGAGTAGAGAACACTCTGGGTCATCGACAGGTTGCCGGCGGTACACAGCATAATCACCCGTTGACCGGGCACCGAAAAGTCAAAGAGCTTTTGGTAGGTGGAAATATAGTCCACTCCTGCATTGGTGCGAGAGTCGGCCGCTAGCACCAATCCGTAGCGCGTCACAATACCAAGACAATAGGTCATAGCAGCTCAAAACAGTTGGCATAAATCTGGCGATCGCCTGAGAGGTTGAGCCTGCCCCATCACGGATGGACGCACCTCAACGTCGTATCTCAACCCTGTGTAAGGTCGTTGGGAATGGCTCATGCATTCGCAGAGATCGCGGCGCTACTTTTTCTCAGGATGTGCATCAGCGATGGTGGGCGCACCCAATCGATTAATAGCGCAAATGAGTTGGTAAAGCCGTCCAAGATCTCGCTGATTGAAGTGCATGACCAAACGGGGAAGTCCGTCTAGTTCGGGGTTGGGCTCCGACACCACGGCCGGGCTTCTCTCAATCCGCCCTTGGACTAAGATATCGTGGAATGTTTCATTTAGTTCCTCAAGAGCCGCATCCGATAGCTCAGACTTCAAGCGGATGACTAAGCGATCGCTCACGTAGCGGCTGGAGTGGTAGACCTGATAGAAGCTCATGATCACGTCACAGGCCACGTCGATATTGTCGGTGATCGTGTACAGGCTGAGATCATCGGGGCTAATCAGGTTGGTTTTCAGTAGGTGCTCTCGAATGTGGGCATCCCAACTTTTCCAGTAGCCCCGTCCTGGCTCATCGACTAGGACAACGGGAATTAAGGGAGATTTTCCGGTTTGCATCAGGGTGAGACATTCAAAGGCTTCATCCTGGGTGCCAAATCCACCTGGAAAAAGGGCAACCGCATCGGTTTCCCGCAGGAAAAATAGCTTGCGCGTAAAAAAGTACTTGAAATTAATCAGCTTGGCATCACCTTCAATAAAAGGATTGGAGGTTTGCTCAAAGGGCAGTTGAATATTCAGCCCAAAGGACTTTGCCGCCGTTGCGCCTTCGTTGCCGGCCTGCATAATTCCGCCGCCGCCGCCCGTCATCACCATGAAGCCCTGCTGGGTGATTTGGTGGGCAAAGGCTGCCGCCATTTGGTATTCCGCCGTCTCCGGGCTCATGCGGGCCGAACCAAAAATGGCGATTTTACGCACATGACGATACAGGTAGAACACCCGAAAGGCTCGCTCCATGTCTTGCAGCGAGGAGTTTAAGATTTTCCAATCGAGGCGATCGGCTTCCACCTCAGCCATACGAACTAGGGTCATGAGGGCGCGCTGAATGAGCTCCCCATGGTCAAGGTCAGGAAGCTGGGTGAGAAGAGTGTTAATTTCTGCTTGAAGCGCGTCTAAAGACTGATGAGATGGATAGGCAGTCATGACCGGATCCTGAAAGACGGCATCCTATTCTATCGAGATTTGCTAGGCTCTGGCTTGATTTCATCAGGTGTCTAGGGTCTACGTTACAGGACGTAACGATGCTCCTAGGGAACTATCAAAGACTATCTGCCACCGTAGCCTAACCGTAGCCTAGGATAACTCTAGATGTAGCGATCGCTTCGGCAAGAATTGCTATACTGTGCCTAAATCTAGCTAGATTGTCCGTTTCATCTTCATCTCTAGCTCGTAGAGTTTTTTGAGAGTTTTTTGGCGGATCGATGGCTTGGCTGTAGCCACTGGATGATAACGGCTGGAATCACAGTAGGACGGTAGCCATGGGAAAATCAGTCCGGTTTCATCTTCGACCCACGGCGATCGCTCTGATCACCGTGGCATCACGATTGGCCCTAGGCAGCGTGGCACTGGGCTTGCCTATGATGCTGGGGGCTGCACCGCTGCAAGCGGCCCAACTTACCCAATGGTCATTTGATGCGTCTAGCCGTAGTTTGACGGTCACGGTGCCCAATGGACAGAGCCCAGACTATTTCCTGTTGGCCCAGCCACCGCGAATTGTCATTAACCTACCAGACACAGATGTGGGCAATGTGCCCACGGAGCAGTCCTATAGCGGCATGGTGCGACATATTCGGGTCGGTCAGTTTCAGCCGGGTATGGCCCGCATTGTCATAGAACTAGCGCCAGATGTAGTTTTTGCGCCAGGACAGGTGGAATTGCGGCCCGTGGAGGGCGATCGCTGGGTGATTCGACCGTTGTTGGAGGGCAATACGCCGCCGGTGGCCGCAGCGCCCCCTGATGTATCCGTGGACTCTAGTCGTGGCGACGTGGAATTCTCCGTACCATCGCCGACTGCTTCTAGCCCAGTTGCTTCTCCTAGCCCATCGCCGCCGCCTGTCCCTACGACTTCGTCGAGTCTGCCCAGCGCCAGTGCCCTACCTGAGCTAGAGCCCGGTGCCATTGAAGTCATGGTGCCACCGCCAGCGTCGCCAGCTCCAGTTACCTCACCAGCTCCCGTTCAGGAACCGGCTCCGGCGTTAGAGCCCGTGATCGAGCCTAGGTTAGAGACAGAAGCCTCTGAGGATAGGGTTGAGGATCCTGAGGAGCCGGAAGCCCCGACAGATCCAGTGGCAGCACAGCCCGTTGTGGTCGAACCCGTTATGGTCGAGCCGCCTGCGTCATCGGCACCTTCCCGTACTGCCGATACAGTGGACTTTGGTCAACCGTTGCCCACCGATGCCCCAGCCATGCCAGAAACTCCAGCGACGGTTGTGGCAGCCAGTCCGTCCGTATGGTTGCCGGCTGGTACGGTTTTGACCCTGCGCTATCCCGGGGAGCGATCGCTTGATTTACCTTTGACCGTTCCTCGCCAAGAGGTGCTCCTGGTTAATCAACCGGTGATTGATACCACCGGGCAAGTGCTGGTGCCAGTGGATAGTCAAGTTCTAGGGCGTTTTGAATCGTCATCGTCGGGTAGCCGCTTTGTGGTTCAGGCCTTATCCGTGGATGGGCAAAATATTCGGGTTACGGGACAGTCATCCACGATCACGGCGCGGCGTTCTAGGGCGATCGCTCCTGACCAAATCATTGATGTTCAACTAACAGAAGATCTGGCCTATCGATAGATTCAGGGTAGATTGAGCGGACGGGAGTCCCAGATTAGGGCCCATCAAAAATCGGGCAGATGCTCTCCCGAAGGAGGTCATCTACCCGACTTGTTAACCTGGGTTTCAAGGCACTCTGACTGGATTCACACCGATGTCAGACCCAGTTAGCCTAGCTCAGAGCTGCGCCGCTACGGTCGTAGCTGGCCCGGAAGGAAGGATGAACCTTGCCTTGCACGTGATTCCAATACTTAGCAGCTTCAGCCACAGGTACGCCGACTTCAGCATCCAAGCGGGTTAGCATGGCTTGCTGGCGTTGCTTGATGGTGCGGTGATGACCCATCATCAAAGCCCGTGCCCGATCTTGTACGTCTAGAACAGCCGCTTTGACGGGTTCTGCTACCGCTGCCATAACTTGGGCAACGGGAGTCGCTTCAACCTCAGGAGCGATCGCTGCATCCATCACGGGCTGAGTGGACGTGTAGGCAGCGTTGCGATATTTCAGATCCAGCGTGGTTTGCTGAACGAAAACTTTCTTAGGGTTACGGAATCGGATGTCAACACCCCGGTAGGTGCCAACTGACGTCGAGTCGCCTAGTTCAACAGCCGGAGGGGTGTAGTTGTATGTGGTGCCGCGATATGTGAGTTTCATGGATTCGCCTCCTACTCAAGTTGATGCGAGTGTTTGGGTTTGAGGCGCGTTCCTTCAGGATTACTCCTTACTTCCGTCTCCTTTTCTCTAAACTTAAAGTATCTTAAATTTCGATTCGCAGGAGATGAACGATTTACTTTCTGTATCTATTGTTACTGTTTGTTGGATTAAATGTCAAGCAAAACTGAATTTGTCTTGAAAACTTTACATTGGTGAGATTGGGGGTTCCTGTCCAACGTTCCCAGTTCAGGCGATGAGGGGGATATCCTCGACAACCTCCCAATACCGACGGTTGTGGCGCAGGAGCGAGAGGCGATCGCTCCTGAAGCTGGCTGTAAACTCACGGGGTTGGAGATCGCTCCAGGCGGTGCGAAAGGTGGAACGGGTGACGTTGCGAGAGGCGACGGTGAGGTGAGGGGTGAAGCCGCGCCGCTGTTCAACAGGATCAACAATGCCTAAACGCTGCTCAAGCTGTTGGCTGAGGGTTGTTTGCAGGGTCATGAGACCAGGAGCTGGCTCAACATGCAGGTAGAGCACCCGAGGGGGAAAGGCGGCAAAGCCAGACAGCGTGATGTCAATGGGAGCTTGGGTTTGGGCGATCGCTGTGAGAGTTTCTAGGAGGCGATCGCTATCTGTCCATAAAAATGGCGGGTAGAGGGTGATATGGGGCGGTGCTTTGGCGGTGCTGGTTTGGAAGCGATCGCCCAGCTCTTGGATGATCTGCAGGGCGGCCTCCTGCACGTCGGGTGGTGGAATTAGGGCCACGAAGAAACGGTATTCACCAGGATGGGACGATTGGCGGGTGGTCATGCTAGACATGATGAGGCTCTGTTGCATTCATGGGAAGGGCAGGGGGATTCGCGCTATGCTAAAAGACCCCCGTGATAGGGGTTTGGGTTCATCCCAGTGATTCACGTTGATCTCTGCAGTAGCTATGCCTTGGTTTGTCAAACTTGAACGGGGTATTGTGGACAAGACCACCTTCGACCAGTATGTCCCGGCCCATATTGATTATGTCCAATCCCTGATCGCCCGCGGCCATGATGCACGCAGTGGCTACTGGGCGGAGCGGGGCGGGGGTATGCTGCTTTTCCAGGCTAGTTCGCTGGAGGAAGCAGAGGCGATCGTCGCCAATGATCCCTTAGTTCAAAACCACTGTGTAGACTACGAGCTGCATGAATGGCGCATTGTGGTGCAGTAGAACGTGAGATCTGTCATGGGTAGTGGAGAGGAAAGAGCATTATGGGTAAGAGCAGCAGCGGGCAGAAGATCCTTTCAGATAATCGCCAGGCCCGCCATCAATATGAAGTATTAGAGCGCTTTGAAGCCGGCATTGCCCTCAAGGGCACGGAGGTAAAGTCTCTACGATTGGGCAAGGCGAACCTGCGAGATGGGTATGCCCTGATTCGGGATGCGGAGGTGTGGCTGCACAATGTGCATATTTCACCCCACGAAAGCGCCAGTCAAGTATTCAACCATGATCCCCGTCGTGTGCGTAAGCTCTTGCTCCACAAGGACGAGATTCGTCGGTTGGTGGGCAAGGTGGAGCAGCAGGGGCTGACCTTGGTACCCCTGAAGCTCTACTTAAAGGAGGGGCGAGTCAAAGTAGACCTAGGGCTCTGTCGTGGTAAGAAGCTGCACGATAAGCGTGAGGCGCTGAAGCAGAAGCAGGAGAAACGAGAGACGGCCAGGGCGCTGAAGGATTACTAAACTCCCGGTTCACCGAAAGCATCTTGACCTAAATCACCATCCTTGTCGCTGGGGAATTGCTCCCCGCTGGGCGATTCGGCACGGGGTAGAACATAGTAGCTAGCAACGAGGGCCACCATGCCCCACCAGAGGGTACTGACCTGGGGACGATACCAGACGGTGTCTACCACGCCATGGGCCAACATCCCCATCATGGTGGCGATCGCGCCCATTAGCCAAAAGCCTTGTATATGGCTGAGGTTGCGTAGTCGCTGTAGTTGCGTCCAGCCTTGGTGGAAGGTGACGAGCAACAGCCACACCATGCAGGTTAACCCGATCAGTCCGGTTTCTGCTGCCACTTCCAACACGATGGAATAGGCGCTGAGGGCGGTATAGCCTGGCTGTTGGTAGAACGGATAAATTCGATTGAAGGCGCTATTGCCGGGGCCAATGCCTAGGATAGGACGGTCTTTGATCATTTCAATCACCGACATCCACACATTGATGCGGAAGTTGTTGCTGCTGTCTTCCCGTCCGACAAACATACTGGCAACGCGATCGCGCAACGGTTCGACGGCCATGACGGCGACAACGACAAACCCTGCCGATAGTCCCAATACGATGGGAATCGACCAAATGCGCCAGAAGCGCGGTAGATGGATACTGTACCAATGCACCAGCAGCAGTACAAATATGAATCCACCGACGACCAGGCCAATCCAACCGCCTCGGCTGAAGGTGAGCACTAGGCAGGCGGTGTGGACGACAAACATCATGCTGGCTAGGGCTTTGGGCAGCCAGCGCTGCCAGGCAAAGATGGCGGCGGCGCTGAGCATGACGGCGGGCATGAGGTAGGAGGCTAGCAGGTTGGGGTTGCCGAGGTAGCTATAGACACGGGTGGTGCCGGCTAGGGACGATTCAACATCAACCCAGGTTGCTAAGGCATCTGCACCAAAGATAAATTGCCGAATCCCCGCAACGCTGACCAGCAGCGAAACATGGAGGTAAATGCTAATCAGAATAGAGCGCATCTGGGGCGATCGCAGCAGCCGCGCCATCCACACAAACAGCAGCAGATAGAGGGTGAGTTTCACCCAGCCATCCAAAGCCGCACTGCGCACGGGAGATAGCACCGTGGCCACCGTGCTGATCGCCCAGTAGAGACCCACCAGCATGTGAATGGGCGTAATCCGGCGCAGGTCGGCGGGTTCCGACACAACTCGTAAAAGCCAAAAGGCAGAGGCTGCCATCAGCAAAATGCCGATGAGGGTCGTCGAGACAAACGGCGCAAGAACATAGACCAAAGCCGCCAAGACAAGGGCGATCGCCTCACTCCACTGCAAAAGCCAACTGCTCGATCGCCATGCTTGCAGGAGCGGCAGCCACCGCAGTAGATAGCTAGATGATGCCCAACGCCCCAGAAACTCTAGGGATACAGGGCGGGCCAATAAAACCTGTTGCCAAACTGAAGTCATAGGCGGTTGGGGCAAAATGGAGATGGGCAGGCGGTGATTAGTATAGCTGGTTTGGGGAGGCTAGCTCAGGATTGGTGAAGGAGTGCAACTTCGGGGGCGATCGCCGATCCGGTTTAGGACTGGGTATGTAGAGTGACGATCGCTCCACGGGTATCGAGCTGCAGCGCTTCAACGCGGGCCATCAATCCTTGTTCCACCCAGGCCCGCTCAATAGCAGCCTGCACCGCTGTGGTCGCTTGGGGTGGGCACAGGGCCAGCAAGGTAGGGCCAGCGCCGCTGATCACCACCCCGTGGGCACCGACGCTGGCCGCTGCTGCTGCAACCGCTTCATAGCCGTGGATCAAGGTTTGGCGATAGGGCTGGTGAATGCGATCGCCTAGGGCGCTCTTCAGCCAGTCGCCTCGTCCATTGGAGAGCCCCCGAATCAGCAGCCCCATATGGGCAATGTTGTAGATGGCATCGGCGCGGCTGTACTGCTGGGGCAAGACGCTGCGGGCCTCTTCGGTGGATAGCTCAAAGTTGGGAATGGCGACGACTGGGATGATGTCAAAGTGCCAAGGAACGTCGCACACCGTCCACCGTCCTTGGTCATCCGCTGATGCTAGACGACAGCCTCCTAGTAACGCCGGTACTACGTTATCGGGATGACCTTCAAGGGCGATCGCTAGATGCATGATCTCGGTTTGGCTGAGGGGCGATCCGGCCAGGGCATTGGCACCGAGCAGCCCCCCCACAATTGCCGTGGCGGAACTCCCCAACCCACGCGCTAGGGGCACTCCCAGTTGAATCCGAATGGCGACCGGCGGCGGCGGTTGCTTGAGGTGCTGGAAGAAAGACAAAAAGGTTTGGTAGACCAAGTTGCGCTGATCAGACTGCACCCGATCTGCCTCTGTGCCCTCTACCTGAATGGTGACCTGCTGCTCCGTCGTTGGGGGCAGCAGGTCAAAGAAAAATTGGTTATACATCGATAGCGATGCACCAATGCAGTCGAAGCCGGCACCCAAATTTGCCGTCGTTGCCGGAACAATCACAGTCACACTAGGGGGCACAGATAGGTTTCCTCACAAGTCGCCAATCCCTATTCAATCATGAGGACTCGACCGCGATCGCACCTGGATCCCTCAAAGTGAAAAATTCAATGTGAACCCTTAGGCTAGAACTTGCCATAGGCCGCGATCGCCTGGGTCAAGCGATCGAGAACCTCAGGGACAGCGATCGCCCCCAGTTCTCCAGAGGCACGGGTGCGAATACTCAGGGAGTTACCCTCGGCTTCCTTGGCTCCCACGACGGCCATCACCGGAATTTTTTCCTTCTCAGCATTGCGGATCATTTTACCTAAGCGCTCGCCGCTGAGATCCACCTCAGCTCGGACGCCCAGGGATTGCATATGCTCCACCACCTGCCGGGCAAAGGTAAGCTGCTCGGAGGTCACCGGCAGCAAGCGCACCTGCACCGGAGCCAACCACAGGGGAAAGTCGCCAGCATATTCTTCAATCAAAATCCCAATTAAGCGCTCCAAGGAGCCAAAGGGAGCTCGGTGGATCATCACGGGACGCTGACGGGTGCCGTCTTCGGCGACATATTCCAGGTCAAAGCGCTCAGGCAAGTTGTAGTCAACCTGCACCGTCCCAAGCTGCCACTCCCGCTCTAGGGCATCCTGCACCATAAAGTCGAGTTTGGGGCCGTAGAACGCCGCTTCCCCAATGCCAAGGAAGTGGTTCATGCCTAGGGTTTCTACTGCCTGCTGAATGGCGGCTTCGGCTTTATTCCAAGCATCATCACTGCCGATGTATTTGTCCGACTTGGGATCGCGGAAACTCAGCCTGGCCTTAAAGTTGGTGAGATGCAAAGCCTTAAAGACCGACTGGATCAGATCCACTACCTTGAGGAATTCGTCATTCAGTTGCTCCGGCGTGACAAACAGGTGGGCATCGTCTTGGGTGAAGCCGCGCACTCGGGTGAGGCCGCCCAGTTCTCCCGACTGTTCATAGCGATAGACCGTGCCAAATTCAGCAAAGCGCAGGGGTAGTTCCCGGTAGGAGCGCAGGCTAGCTTTGTAAATTTGGATATGGAACGGACAGTTCATGGCCTTGAGGACAAATCCCTCATCTTCCGATGCTCCCATCATCGGGAAAAGGTCATCGCGATATTTCTGCCAGTGCCCCGAGGTTTTAAACAAATCGACGCGTCCGATGTGGGGCGTGACTACCTGCTGGTAGCCTCGGCGGATCTGTTCTTGCTTGAGGAAGTCTTCCAGCAGCGATCGCAGCACCGTCCCCTTCGGAGTCCACATGGGCAAACCTGGGCCCACGGAGTCCGAAAAAATGAATAGCCCTAGCTCCTTGCCCAGACGACGGTGATCCCGGCGCAGGGCCTCTTCCTTGCGGCGCTTATATTCTGCTAGCTGCTCCGGCGTTTCCCAAGCGGTGCCGTAGATACGCTGGAGCTGGGCTTTGGTTTCGTCGCCGCGCCAATAGGCTCCGGCCAAACTTTCCAGATCAAAGGCTTTGGGGTTGAGATCCTGAGTATTCTCCACGTGGGGCCCGGCGCAGAGATCCCACCAAGCATCGCCCAGGTGATATAGGGTGATGGGTTCCTTTAGATCTTGGAGGATTTCTAGCTTGTAGGGTTCCCCTAGCGCCTGAATGCGGCGCTCTGCTTCTTCCCGGCTGACCTCCTCGCGGATCACCGGCAGCTTGCGCTTGATGATTTTCACCATCTCCTTTTTAATGGCCTTGAGATCCTGCTCCGTGAACGGTTCAGGACTGTCAAAATCGTAGTAGAAACCATTTTCAATCCAAGGGCCAATCGTCACCTGCGCCTTGGGAAAGAGTTTCTGCACCGCCATGGCCATGACATGAGAGGTGGTATGGCGAATGCGCTTGAGGAGATCGGATTCGCTGGTTTTGGGCAGACGAATGGGCTGCTGTTCGGCGGGCTGAGCTTGCATAGAATCGGAAGAGGCGTCTTGAGGCATCGGTCACTAATCAGTCACTAATCGGTCACGAAACAAAATGCGGGCTACTAGGGCAAGGAGAAAAATCTCATGCGATCGCTCCATGGATCACCCTAGGATTGCTCTCTATCTTATCGAGAGTCGGCGGGATTCGGAGACTCTCATTCAGGGAGAATTCAGCTAGATTTGCGAAAGTCCCTGTCGTCCCCGGCTAATTTTGGTCTACAGACTAGATGACGTCAGGCTTTGAGGAGCGATCGCCTCCTGACGACGGCTCTAAACTGGACTGGTACAATGGAAGAGTGTCCTGGAAAAATATCAAAAATTGTTACGAAACGTAAATTCTATTAAGATTAATGTAGTAGCCTAATAATCTAGATTAAATAAACACATGTTTAGTTCGAATGCACCGGAGCCCGAATTATTGAAGGCATTACTGGAGCCGCTTTTAGACGACTTTCAATATTGGTTTGGGCGATCGCGATCGCTGCTTGAAGCCCAAGAGCTCGACTTCTTGGCCCCCGAAGAGCAGTCTGATCTACTCGCGCGGGTGACGACGGCCCAGCAAGAAGTGAGCACGGCTCAAATGTTGCTGCGTGCCACCGATGGTCAGGTGGGGATTGAAACCTCAATTTTGATGCCCTGGCATCGGTTAGTAGCTGAATGCTGGCAGGTCAGCCGACGTAGTCGAATGGCGCGCGTCCAGGGTGAATAGCCAGCCAGGCTGATAATGCTTCGTTTCCAAGGTTTGAGTCCAGCGGCGATCGCCCCTTCTGAGTCAATTCGCGATTTGGTTTGGTTTGCTCTTAGGAGAAAGAAATGTTACATCTGCTCTATATTGTTGCGTTTGCAGTGTTGGCGTTCTTGGCCGTCGGCAATTTGATTCGAAATTTAATGACCCTAGGGGCGGAAGTCCGTCAAGAGCCCAGCAACAATCGGTCGGGGTATGGCAATTCGATGGGCTCGTCCCGGATGTCATCCCATCCTGAACTGCTGGATGAGACGGGGGCTGTGGTTAAGGAGCCCTATTTGGTGATGCGATCGATTACGGTTGATGATGCGCGCAAGCGTCTAGACGCCCTCTATCAATCATCTCCCAACACAGACGAGACCCAGGACGAAACGCTTTAGGTTGGGGTTTTCGCCAAAGACGGAAGAGCTGCTCTAGCGCTGCCTTAGAATTTTAGACCCCAAACTTCAGGAGAGTTGTAGCTTGTGGCTCCTGAGGTCTGGTGGTTTGTCATGTCTGGCTGGCTGGCACATCTTAAGCAGCCAGCCCTGTTGATTTTTGGGATGCAGCGCAACGTCACAAAGCCCTGCAAGACGGTGCGTTGTGGCTATGCCTAACAGCAGGCGACAACAAGGTTTATTGAGATCCACCTCCTAGATCATGGGTTGGAACTATCTACACCATAGATGCGTCAAGTCATCAAACACATGATCCAGTTGTGAGGACTAGCCAGGGGTAATCTCTGGCTAATTTTTTTGGCCGATTGGACAGATTTGGATGGTTAACATCAAAGTTGTCTAGACACAAGGTTTTGCCTAGAGCCAGGGGCTGACCTTCGGCGATCGCTGCCGCCGAAGGTCAAGCGGTGAGAGTCTATCGGCGGATGGGTGTACCGCAGGGATAGGTGGCCGGGGCGCTGGTGGCACCGACGAGATCAGAGGGGTTAGCCGCTTTCTGGGGATTTGCCTTGGCGGCTTCATAGTCGCGCTTTAGGTTATCCATCAACTCACCTCGGCGATCGTAGAGCCGCTTCAGCGATCGCCCTGGGCATTGGTTGATCACGTAGGAGGCAATGATCGGCAGGGCAATGGTGCTGTCGGTGTAGCAGACGATGGTGCTAGGCAGTTCATTGGGATCGACCTTGCCCCAGCTCACCGCTTCGTTAGGGGTGGCTCCTGATAGACCGCCGGTATCCGGTCGGGCGTCGGTAATTTGCACGAAGAAATCGTGACCCCGTTCTTCAAGACCCAGAACCTCATGGAGCTGGGGCTGGGTTTGCAGCAGGAAGTTCTTAGGACTGCCGCCGCCGAGGATCAGGGCAGCGCTTTTGCCTTCTACGCCGGGAATGCCAGACTGGCGCGCCCCGTAGACGATGGCGGCGGTTTCGTTGACGTCAATCGAGGGATCAATCATCAACTGGGATCCTTCCAAGGCGATCGCTGCCACGTTCATGCCGATGGAGCTATCACCAGGGGATGAGGTGTAGACAGGCACGCCACATTCGTAGGCGGTCGAAAGGAGCGAGCGGTGGGTGACGCCAAGCTGGGTTTCAATTTCGTGGACATAGCGGCCCAGCAGATGATGGAACTCAGCGGTACCCATCCGTTTTTGGAAGGGAGCCGATCGCAGAATTTCGCGAATGAAGGCGTCGGTTTCCAGCAACACATCGTAGTCAAACACGATGTCGTAGATGCGAATGCGTCCCTCTTGCCGCAGCTTGATATCGTCTACAAAGGGATTGCTGGCATAGAGGCTCAGCCCTAGCCCGTAGTGCATGTCATGGTACAGATTGGCCCCGGTGCTGATGATGTAGTCTATAAAACCGTGCTGCATCAAGGGTGCCAGTACCGATACGCCAAAGCCCGCTGGGGTCATGGCACCGGAAAGGCTGAGCCCAACGGTCACGCCCTCTTGCAGAACCTCACGACTTAACAGATGGCAGGTTTCCCGCAGCCGCGCTGAATTGTAGGCGGTGAAATACCCATCCACGAGATCCACTACGTTGATGCTAGCGGGCATGGGCACGGGTGCAATTTTATGACTCAGTAGTTGAGACATGAGACTCCTCCTAAGCAAAGTAGATATTGAGGTGGACGAAGGGGTGAGCATTGGCATTGGGAAGGGAAACAGCCATGGCCAGTGACCCAGGAGCGATCGCCCCCAGACTGTCTCAGACTGGTCAAACTCGAATACTGGTCAAACTCGAATCATGACCATGGTTGTCTACCAAGGCAGGCAGTGCGTAGCTGCTCGTCACCTTAGGTCAACGATTATTCTGAGGTCTATTGAGGTCTATCGATCAAGGTCACCCTCAGGGTTGGGACTCGTTGTGAACGAGCGTTGTAGCCCAATCCAAAGTTGGGTCTAGCTTGTCTATTTCAGACAGCATGAACCCCAGAGATCCCATCGATCTGCTTCCCTATCCCAGCACTATTCAATGATTACCAAGACTTATCTGACCGGCTGAACCCATTGCGGCGTCTGAGATCCGGGTAGCCAGGCGATCGCTCACGACTGATCGCTGACTCACATCTCAGGGGTTCTCAAGCCGGTCAGACCATACTAGGCCCTTCACACCGATCCGTCCAGGACAGTGCTGGATCACACCGCCGTCTACGCTTCAATTTCAGCTCTAAGTACCACAGGGGTCTCCAAGGGTACTCAAGTAAGGCAAAACGTTTCAACGCTTCTCAACCTTCCGTAATACGTTCTGCATTCAATCTAACACTAACGTTTGTAAAATTTATCCCCAAAATGGCGGAGATGGCACAAATTTTTGCTACGGGATGGGAGTTTGACAACGATGATGCCGCTTTGGACGTTGATGGGCTCAAGCTGGAAGGCTAGGGCCTTACCTGAGCCATGGAACAGGGCGTTACGGCTTCGCCTAACGGCAGACCCTACGAAGAGGTATGACCGTTCGGGCTCGCCGCCCACAAGAGACTGCTGGAGCCGTACTGTCATCGAACCTATGGGGGAGTTAGCCCATGAGTTCGTTGAAGCGATCGAGGAGCTTGGCTGTTTTATCGTCCACCAGCTTGGGCAGAACGCGATGCTGGTTGAGCAGCTCTACCCCGCGATGGCATTCTTCTTTGAGCACCTTGAGGTAGCGATCCAGCACGTCATTGGCGGTGCGATCGCTTAGCAGTTGCACCACGAGGTTGATATTGGAAATTAAGCCGCTGAACTCGTCGGAGAATTGCTCTAGGAGGCGATCGCTTTCAATGGAATGTTCTTCCAGAGCCGTTAGTTTTTCTTCTAGGTAGGAGGTTTGGCGCTGGGCCGACTGGCTGCGCTTCATGATCATGGTGTGTTTTTGCAGCCGGGCTCGGATGCTATCCAGCAATTCATGGCGCGTGAAGGGCTTGGTGAGATAGTCATCAGCTCCTAGGTTCATGCCCTGGCGCTGGTCTAGCTTATCGGTTCGGGCGGAGAGAAAAATGAAGGGAATCGCCGCTGTCATGGGATTGTGGCGCAGGGCGTTTAAAACACCGTAGCCATCAATTCCCGGCATCATAATGTCGCAAACGATTAGGTCGGGCTGCTTTTCGCGTACTAGGCGAAGCCCAAAGCTACCATCTTTGGCTCCGATGACGTTGTAGCCTTCGGTTTCTAAAATAGCGGCAATGTTTTCACGGATGGGTTGCTGGTCTTCAATGACAAGAATAGTCGTCATGCGTTAATACTCCAGAGGAGTGGTGTCATACAGTAGGGTGGCATTGGAACAGAGGCAGTGTTTCCCTTTGGGGGGAGCCGCCTCAGGATCGATCGACGGGCGATGGTTGGGTGAGGGGCAGGGTGACGGTACAGGTTGTCCCTTGGTTGACATGGCTGACTAGGGTGATGGTGCCGCCATGCAGCTCCACAGATTTTTTCACAATCGAGAGCCCTAGCCCTGTTCCCTGCGTGGTGCCCACATTGCCCGCGCGATGGAATTGTTCAAATAGTCGAGCTTGGTCGGCATCGGGAATACCAATACCTTGGTCGGCAATGGAAAACACAACAGACCGTACATCTAGCATGATCGAAAAATCGACCACTCCGCCAGGATGAGAATACTTAATTGCATTGGATAGGAGATTGGTGAGCACCTGCCGTAAAAGCTGCTCATCGGCTTCAATCACTAGGGACGCGATCGCGTCCGGTAAAAACTGGGTTTGAATCACCACATTACGCTTATAGCCCGTGCTAATTTGCAGCTCTTCACTGAGATTTTCACAGAAGGGGACCAGGTCAATGGGAGTGGGCTGGAAGGGCACACGACCGGCTTCGGCACGCCCAATCAGCAGCACATCATCCAGCAGGCGGGTCATCTGCTCCACCCCGGTTTGAATGCGCTCATAATGCTTCAAGCGCTTCTCTTCAGAGCATTTGTTGCCAAAGTGGCGCAAAATTTCCGATGAACCCAGGATCGTAGCCAGGGGGGTACGAAATTCGTGGGACGCCATGCTGATGAAGCGAGATTTTAATTCATTGAGCTGTTTCTCTTTTTCCAAGGCATTGCGAATTTCCTGCTCAACGCGCTTGTACTTGGTGATGTCTTGGGTGGTGACCATGCCTGCAAAGCAGTCGCCTTGGCTGTCCTTGAGGGGCGTAACCTGGACGAGATAGATGCGATCGCGGAGAGATATTTCGAGACTGCTGGATTCACCTGCCAGGGCTCGGCGGTAGTGCGGTTCCAACTGTTCAGCAATGGCTGTTGGGAACACGTCCCAAAGGGTTTTTCCCTCAATGCTGGCTTTGGAGAGATTCATCAACTCCAGCCCGGTGCCATCGGCGATGGTGTAGCGCAGATGGGGATCAAACAGCAGCACCGCTCCGTTGGGAAAGTTCTTAGCCAAAGTGCGATACTGCTCTTCACTTTGGCGCAGCTTTTGCTCCGCTGTACGGCGGGCGGTGATGTCTTCACAGGTGCCGAGAATGCCCACGACTTGGCGATCGCTGTCGTGGAGCGGAATCAGGTTCTTGTCGATCCAATATTGCTGACCATCGGCTTGGATCTGGGCCTCCATCACATGGTATTGGGGACAGTCAGACTCCATGACGCGGCGATCGTCTTGGCGATAGTACTCAGCAGCATCGGCAGCCCAGGAAAATAGATCGAAGTCGGTTTTTCCCTCCCCTAGGTCTGCAGGAGACTCTAGCCCCACCACATGGGCAAAGGCCAAGTTACAGCCGAGATAGACCGAGTTGCGATCTTTCCAAAAAATCGCTTCAGGGATATTGTCTACTACCAACTGCAGCAACTGCTGGGATTCGTAGAGTTGGCTTTCCATCCGTTTACGCTCGGTGATGTCAATGCCCACAAAGACAGCGGCATGGTCTTGGGCATACTTTTGGGCAACGACCAGATACTCATAGTTAGTGCCGTTGATGTCCAAACAGGTTTCACGGGTGGCGGTGTGGCTAGAACTAGCGAAAAATTCTTCCACAAAGGTGTTAAAGTCCAACCGTCCACCCAGGAAACCAATGGGTTGCCCACTAAAATCTTCCGGCGATCGCCCAAAGACTGCCGCCATGCGCGTATTCACGCCTTGGTAGACCAAATCATCGCGGATCCAAGAGATTAAACCCGGCACCGCATCGAGCACCACCCGCAGTTGATCCTTAGCGCGCTGGAGTTCAGCTTGGGTACGTTTGCGATCGCTAATGTCGCGAATAATCACCATTACTTCATGGCGATCGCTGACGGCAAAACGGGCTTCGTAGTCATAAAGCGTATTGCCTAGCTTGAGCTGATACTCAAAACTCTGGATCGCCTTCGTTTCTAGCGCCCGTTGCACATAGGTCAAGGTCGTCTCGGCAATTTCGGGAGGAAAAACATCCGTGAGATGTTTGCCCAAAAATTCATCATCGGGCACGGGAATCACCCCATGGGCGTCGGGCTTCTTGTTCACCAAAATGCCATCTCCGGTGATGCGTAAAATGGCGTCGGGCAAGGCTCCTAGCAGGGCCCGATTGGTGGCCATGCTTTGTTTGAGGATGATTTCGGTTTGTTGCCGCTTGAGGGCGCTGGCAATAATCTCTCCCACCAAGATCAAGAGCATAATCGTCTCTTGCCCCCAAGGACGGGGCGATCGCTCTGCATCCAGCCCCACAAACCCCAAAAGGGATTGTTCTAGCACAATAGGTACTTGGATAGCTGCCTTCATCTGCGGTTGGCGATGGAGCAGGCGATCGCTGGGCGGCGTGGGCGGCAGGGAGGCAATGGCAAAGCCACGCAAGCGTCTCAATTGGTCTAGACGATCGACATAGTCCTGAATCTGTAGATGTTGGTAATTCGCCTGCAAAGAGAGACTCGTAGGGGCACACCATTCATGGGTATTCGAGATCTGGCTTTGGTTTTCAGAGACGCGAAAGAGATAGCCGCGATCGGCTCCGGTAAATTCAGCGATCGCCTGCAGAGCCCGGCGGATGCCATCATCAATTTGGGCGGCTTCGAGGGGAATAAACTGGGCAGAAATCGTTGTCACCAGTTCTTCTAGGCGAATGCGTTGCTGCAGCGCTTCTTCGGTTTGGTGGTGCCGAGTAATTTCATCTTGCAGTTGGGTGTTGAGTTGATACTGCAAGAACTGCTCGGAGGTCAGCAGTCCTAAGGGATGTCCTTGCGCATTGACGACCGGCAGGTGATGGATGGCGTAGCGTTGGAAATAGCGGGCGATCGCCTCTGGATTTCGCAGATCTAGTTCTGACAAGCTAATCACCGGCGTGGTCATCACATCCTGGGCACAGACCACGGCAAAGGCTGGGTCAGGCGCAAGGGCTTGAATGATATTTTTACTGGTAATGATGCCGACCAGGCGCTCTGCATCGGTGACTAAGGCGCAGTTGGGACGTGGGTCGGGCGATCGCCAAGGTAGATCAGAGTGAGGAGTGGAGTCGGGTAGAAACTGCGGTGCGGACTGCACGCAACTCATTAACCGCAGCACCTCAAGGAGCGGGGTGTCTGGGGCCACGGTGACGACAGTATGCAATAGGGAATCGACCATAGGGTGCAAAAAATGGGAATCACCCAAGAACACAAGTTCTCAAGGTTGTGCAAAGCGTAAGGTTGTGCAAAGCGTGATGACGGAATGAAAATGAATAGGTGTCCTATTACGCAGGATGCCCAAAACTCGTTGTCGATTCCCATCTGTCTGGGATGAATCTCGCGATCGCTGTATCCATTTTGGTAACCAGACCCATGGGAGCGATCGCACCCGTTAGGGTAGACATAGGTGAGAGCACCATCCCAAGTCGTAGATCGACGCCGCTAGGGTTTATTGCCTGGTCTATTGCCTATGGACGGCTCTTGGGATCTTGGGATCTGTCCCCCTGCATCGATGTGTGGCGTAAGCCAATGCTGAACCTTCCGTTTGTACATCACCCCCTTCAACACTTATGACTCGTTTTCTTTCATATCGCTGGCAATCCCCCCGCCTCGTTGCCGTGATGGTTTTGACTCTGTTGATCATGGGCTGCCAAACCAGTCCATCAGCGATCGCCGAATCCAACGACAGTCCAGACTCTACCGTTTCATCACCCAGTGCCGATCTGACGCTGCCCGACGATAGCGCTATGCCGCCGTCGGTGCTCAATAGTGTTCTCCAAGACATTGAGAAGCGCACCGGCATCGACGCCAATCAACTGACCTGGGTGGGCGCAACGGCCGAAACCTGGTCGGACGGCTGCCTAGGGTTGGGCGGCCCAGCAGAGAGCTGCCTGATGGCCCTAGTCGAAGGCTGGCAGGTGCATGTATCCTACGAGCAAGAAGAATGGTTCTATCGCACCGATGCTACTGGGCAGGCGGTACGGTGGATTGATACGGATCTACATTCGCCGCTGCCTCCCTCGTTGAGCGATCGCCTATTGCAACAGGTGGCAGACGAGACAGGGCTAGAACGCGATCGCCTGCAGGTGACCGATGCCACCAGCGCCGTCTGGAATGGCTGTCTGGGCATTGAGCCAGACAATGGGGTCTGCACCGAGATTGCTATCTTTGGCTGGCGGGTGGAGGTCGATGTTGATGGTACAGTTCAGGTCTATCACACGAATCACGACGGTTCAGATATCCGCCGCTATTCGTAAACAACGTTTACCCACCATGATCTTACACTGCGGTTTCTGCTTAGGGGAAACAAGTTAAGTTAAGTCTTAGTGGAGTACAGCTTCGTTGATAACTCATGGGTCAACCTGGCTGTTAGATAGAGTTGTGTGCCGTAAAAACCATTTGTCAATACCCTAAAGACTCATTAAAATGAGGGCGATCGCTGTTCTTGATTTACTTGCAAGAAGGCGATCGCTTTTTGCTATGGGAGAGGCAATCGCCTTAGATGTCTGGAAATTCTAGAAGGATATCGAGTTGGTTCTGAGAATTTATTTTACAAGCAAGGCAAGATGATAGTGCTGTGTTAGCCTGTACCATCCAACACAAAAATGTAATACATGCTACCATTGACATGACCTAGATTTAAGCTAAGACTCAATTAAGACGTAGGATCTAAGACGTGAGATCTTTGCTGTCAGTGAATAGTTTTAGGTCTCTCATAGAATTTACCTAACTGTATAGATTTGCGGCACAGTTTTCTAGCACATTATCAAAACATAACAGGTTTTGATATGGAAAAATGCTGTGTCAGTTTTCGCATGGAAATACAACCTTAGATATTGGGAGGGCTTGTTGATAGAAGCCTTCTAAATAGTTAAGAATAAATTGAAGGAAAGCATTTGTATGGCAATCATTAAAGAAACGGCTTTAGTCTACTGTGAAGGCCAATTTGGCTTGTTAGATGGAAAAACTGCTGCCGGACTTGTTCGTCACTCGGAGCTATATACCATCCTTGGCGTTATTGATAGCTTGCGAGCTGGCGGTGATGCAGGAGAAGTTTTGGGAGGAGTCTGCAATGGCATTCCTATTTTTGCCAGCCTAGATGAAGCATTGAGTCAATTTCCCTCCGTGCCGGATTGCTACATCTATGGAAAAGCCCCTCTGGAAGCTCACATACCACCTCATGAGCGGAAAAGTATCTTAGATGCCATGGAAAAGGGTATGACGATCATTAATGGTCTCCATCAATTCTTTTCGGAAGATGCCGAGTTTGTCCATGCGGCTGCCCAGTATCATGTTGAGATTAAAGACATCCGAAAGCCTCCCCAGCTTAAGGATCTGCACGTTTTTACAGGGCAAATTTCTAGGGTAACGGTACCGGTGATTGCCGTTTTGGGAACTGATTGCGCTTGCGGAAAAATGACCACCGCCATAGAGCTTAATAAGGTTCTCAATGGGCTTGGTCTTAAGTCTATCTTGGTGGCAACAGGGCAAACAAGTTTAATTCAGGGAGCCAGGTATGGTGTCTCTATTGATGCATTAACATCTCAATTTGTGATTGGTGAAATCGAAAACTCTGTCCTTCAAGCGTTTGACCACGAAAGTCCTGACATTATTTTGGTTGAAGGACAAAGTGCTGTAAGCCATCCAGCATTTATGGGCTCTCTTGGGATCCTCAAAGGAAGTATGCCAGACGGCATTATTCTTCAGCATCCTCCGGCGCGTAAGGTTCGTTGTGATTTTCCTAACTTAAGGATGCCGACGCTTGCAAGTGAAATTAAGCTGATTGAGTCTATGTCTACAGCCAGGGTGATGGCGATCGCCTTAAGCCACGAAGATATGCTAGAGGCAGAGGTTTTTAGGGTGATGGAAGATTACGAAAAGCAATTTCAGCTACCAACGACAGATGTGTTGACCTATGGCTGCCAAAAACTGGTTCAAACCTTAATTCAGCATTTTCCAACACTAAACCAGAAACTCAATCAAAAGCTCAATCTAACAACCCAGCCAGCTCGGGTAGGAAAAATACCTGCCCTGGAGATGATCTAGCGTCACTCGCTCAACATAATCCATGAAATTATTGATGCCGAGGTTAGAAATCTCTCTTTCCCAGATACAAGATAATGCTCGTATCTTAACTGATATCTATGGGAAACAAGGGATTTCTTTGATGGGAGTTTCTAAGGCAGTTTTGGGATCACCCCTAGTTGCTGAGGCGATGATTCAAGGCGGGGTTAAATTTATTGCTGACTCTCGCCTTGAAAATATCCAGACGATGAAAGCTGCTGGCATATTAGCTCAGTTTGTACTGCTACGGACTCCTTTGAGTCAGGCTGAATTGATTGTTGAACATGTCGATATTAGTCTAAATACTGAGATTGAGACCATCAAACAGTTGTCTTACTATGCTAAGGCCCATCACAAATATCATCGAATTATTTTGATGGTAGAGCTGGGAGATTTGCGGGAAGGCATTCTTCCGAGTGATCTATCCCAATTTATCCGAAGCATCCTAGGGTTGTCTAATATACTTTTGGTTGGCATTGGCTGTAATTTGGCTTGCTACGGTGGAATCAAGCCAGATGCTAACAATATGGGTCAGCTATCTAAGTTGGCTAATACGATTGAACAAGAGTTTCATATTAGTCTAGCTATCATTTCTGGTGGTAACTCAGCCAATTATGAATGGTGTCAATCAACCCAAGACAAGGGAAGAGTTAACAATCTACGTTTAGGAGAGTCGATTCTTCTGGGGCGTGAAAGTGTTGGAAGAACAGCTATTCCAGGGTTGCATACAAAAGCATTCCAGATTGTGGCTGAAGTCATTGAATCCAAGAAAAAGCCATCGTTTCCTACTGGGCAGATTTGTCAGGATGCGTTCGGCAATGTTCCGATTTTTCAGGATCAGGGAATTCTTCAGCGAGTCATTATTGCTCTAGGACGACAAGATGTTTTGGTTTCTGGTTTAACGTCTGTTACGAATCTAGAAATACTTGGAGCAAGTAGCGATCATATTATTCTAAATGGTGAAAACCAAGGACTCCAGAATGGAGATGAGGTAACTTTTAATCTAGATTATGGTGGACTACTTTCTGCAATGACGTCTCCTTTTGTGAAAAAGCACTTCGTCTTTCGGGATAGCTATATAGCTGCCTAATCAGAAGCGATCGCTCCCTTCGTTACATAGGAGGCGATCGCTCTTCCAGTCTCACCAAAACTGAACCTTAAATTTGCATACATCCCGATCTCTTTACGGAATTTCTCGATGAACTCATGTAGTTAGCTAAAAGGCCTAAATCAGCGCCATTCACCCAATTGTCCCAGACGAAGAAGAGGAATGCCATGACAGTTCAGTTCTACCGGAGCATTGCGATCGCAGCTCTTACCGGAGTGATCGCAGCCTGTAGCAGTTCCCCAGACGTAGCTGTCAGCGCCCCAAATTCAGAGTCTGACCTCGGGTCTAACCCCAGCGACACCATCCCCAACGACACCGTCACAACAGCCGACGACGAGTCCATGCTCGTAGCTGCCAACCCAGCCACCTGCCTCACTTGGTCAGACTTTCAGGGCTACGAAGCTGAGGTATCAGGCGATCCAGTCGTTACCTATTTGCAGATGCCTCCTGGGTTTGAGCAAGGCTGCATCTTTAAAACCGGCATGGCGCTGAGCAATCCGCTTTACATTCTGCGCAATGACCTAGCCTATGAGGCCGTCTCCGCCACTGGGCAGCCGCTGACACCCCTGCCTGGAGATGTGCTGCCCTGGTTAGATAGCGCCGAGGTTGACTACGCGACCCTCGATAGCCTGGTTGCCCAAGGTGATCTGCTGGTCTACTACTATGCCTGCACCACAAACGCCATGCAGGCTGCAAACTGTGAAGGCTACGCCGAGAACCGTCCCTACGGCTTGCCGACAGGAGAAGCCTGCTTTCAAGGACACTGCCTAGAAGGCGGCGCGATCTCCATTGACCAACGCCTAGCCCTATGGTCGGGGTATCCTGGGGCTGAGGTTTCCATGGGTCTGACCGCAGAGCAGGAAGCCGCCCGCCGTCAGTATGACGAAATTCCCTTGGCGACCCTGTTTCCTGAACTGCCTGTGATTCACCCCAACGCTGAAGTCCTTGCCTTTGAAACCTTTGGCCGTACCCAGCTTGAAGAAGGGGAACAGCCCACAGAAATCGAATTAATTGCTACCTATGACACCTACCAGGTGCTGCTACTCACCAACTTTGGCGCAGCGGATGACTCCATTGGCGGTCTGCGCTATCGCCTAGAATTTGAGTTTTTTGATAACGACCAAACGAACCTCATTTGGGTGGGAGAGCAACGCTACTGCCGCCGCAGTGCGCCCCCAGCTTGGACGAACCAGCTCTGCCCTTAGTACAACACCAGAAGTGGACTAAACGTCAGCAAAGGTGGGGCATTTGCTGACCACAACGAATCCTACTTTGCGATCGCACTTAAGGTTTATTGAGTCAGGTTTTGGTATATTTTGTATACCAACAGTCCAAGGCTTGTATGAGCAGTGGCAATCTATTGCAAGAACAACTATGACGTCTGAGCCAAGACTGGACTATCTTTACAAAGAGTATATTCGATTGAGCCAGCAGGCAGAAGAATACATCAGAAGTGCTTTTGATGACTTTAAGTTGATGGGGGTTATTGGCGCAACAATAGCTCTTTGGAAGCCGATTGTAGATGTTATCGTACTTGCCAACCCCGAAATTGATTATAGTGGACTCTTGTTTTTAGGTTTTCTGAGTCTTTTGCTCGTTATTGCGGTTATCGGATTTTGGAACCTGATAAAACAATCGTTTATTATCTTCTTTGCAGATAATCTCCAGGGTTATGAAGAAGAGCTTAGAAAAGAGCTGAATGAGCTGGACAGTTCGAGGGTTTTCAACTTAAACCTTGAGAAAGAAACCAAACTCCTCGTTAGCTACAGAACTACGTTTTCCGCGTTCCTTTCAGTCTTTGCACTTGCAACTACTGTCATACCGGTTTTAATCTTGATATCTTTTGATCTTAGGTATTCATTTTTATACCTTTTGCTGTCGGTGACGATTTTTGGAACCTATTTTCGAGTCCTGAAAAAATCAACTAGGCAATACGTTAAGAGATAGCTTAGCGCTCAACATTGACAGACCACATATGGAAAACACGCACTAGGAGATGGAGAGCGATTGCTTCCTAGTCACCTATCCTGGTACAGCTCTTCCTCGTAATGCATCAACTGGTTGCCTCCATGAGACCCAATCTGAGTATAGATCTACGCTCAGCGGCAGCCTTTTGCATCTCCCGGAGGAGATTTTGGAAATCGGCATGGCGTTCTAGGACAGGTCATCTGAGCAGTATTCTGAGTACAAGAGCAGCGATCGCAATCCCAAACATCGTGCCACACACTGGAAAGATCCTATCTGCAAACCACTTGGGTAAAAAGATATCTGCTACAGCCCCCCGTTCAGCCCCTAGACGTTCAGCAAGCAGAGTCAACGGGCATGTCCAGCCTGCCGCCATGAGAACAACACTCTCAAGCAGCACCAAACCTACGGCAACCCACGTCCATCTCGTGATCTGACCAGAAATGCCGCTGAACAGTGCATACAGTACGCACAAGCTGAGCAGCCAGAAAATCAGCGTATGGACACATTTGATCTGAACAATCGTAATTTTCACGTTTTTTGCCCCAGGGTATCCTGGGGTGGCGTGTAGTGTAGTTGTGCTTGAGTACAGACATGAAGCTGTGCATCACGTTTAGTAAAACGCTAGCATCATAACAGCCCTGGTTGACTGACAAAACTCATGACTGAAAGCTGTAGAATCGGGCTGTAAACTCACGTTCGAGGCGTTTCTTATCTTGCTTTTTCGAGGCTGAGGCAGGGGCAGGATCGTGCCCCCCTTGCAAGGCAACCGTGGCAAACAACGACCAGCCTTGATGCAGGACTCCTTTGAACCAATTCCACCCGATTCTGAAATAGCTGTTACCCCGTTGCCAATGAGCATCGACCCAGCGCCGCT
>NZ_JACSWB010000296.1 GCF_016888135.1 Leptolyngbya sp. CCY15150 | reverse complement strand
ACGCAGAACCTCTCTACCCTAGATGGCAGCAATGGCTTTCGCCTCGATGGCGTGGCGGCAGACGACCGTTCCGGTGGTTCGGTGAGCAGTGCTGGGGATGTCAATGGCGACGGCTTCGATGACCTGATTATTGGCGCAAATGAAGCCGACCCCAACGGCGACTATTCCGGCTCCAGCTATGTGGTCTTTGGTAAAGCCAGTGGCTTTAGTGCGACGCAGAACCTCTCTACCCTAGATGGCAGCAACGGCTTTCGCCTCGATGGTGTGGCGGGATTTGACCGTTCCGGTGGTTCGGTGAGCAGTGCTGGGGATGTCAATGGCGACGGCTTCGATGATCTGATTATTGGCGTAAATGGAGCCGACCCCAACGGCGACTATTCCGGCTCCAGCTATGTGGTCTTTGGCAAAGCCAGTGGCTTTAATGCGACGCAGAACCTCTCTACCTTAGATGGCAGCAATGGCTTTCGCCTCGATGGCGTGGCGGGATTTGACAATTCCGGTGTTTCGGTGAGTAGTGCCGGGGATGTCAATGGCGATGGCTTTGATGACCTGATCATTGGCGCATTCCGTGCCGACAACAACGGCGGCGATTCCGGCTCCAGCTATGTGGTCTTTGGTAAAGCCAGTGGCTTTAGTGCGACGCAGAACCTCTCCACCCTCGATGGCAGCAACGGCTTTCGCCTCGATGGTGTGGCGGGATTTGACCTTTCCGGTGTTTCGGTGAGCAGTGCGGGGGATATCAATGGCGATGGCGTTGATGACTTGATCATTGGCGCAGGTGGAGCCGACCCCAACGGCAGCAGTTCCGGCTCTAGCTATGTGGTGTTTGGTAAAGCCAGTGGCTTTAATGCAACGCAGAACCTCTCTGCCCTCGATGGCAGCAACGGCTTTCGCCTCGATGGCGTGGCGGCATTTGACCAGTCCGGTTATTCGGTGAGCAGTGCCGGGGATGTCAACGGTGATGGCTTTGATGACCTAATTATTGGCGCACTGGGTGCCGACAACAACTCTGGCTCCAGCTATGTGGTGTTTGGTAAAGCCAGTGGCTTTAATGCGACGCAGAACCTCTCTGCCCTCGATAGCAGCAATGGCTTTCGCCTCGATGGTACCGCGGCAGGTGACCGTTCCGGTATTTCGGTGAGCAGTGCAGGGGATATCAATGGTGATGGCTTCAATGACCTAATTATTGGCGCACGCTATGCCAACAACGACGACTCTGGCTCCAGCTATGTGGTGTTTGGGCGGGCAGATAACCAAGCGCCCAGCATTGTCAGCACCGCCGCCGTGGATGTGGCGGAAAACACCACCGCCGTCATTAACGTTCAATCTACTGACGATACCAACAGTGAAGGCAGTGGACTCTCCTATACCCTCAGTGGTGGCAATGACCAAGCCTTCTTTGCCATCAATGCCACAACCGGTGCCCTGTCCTTCCTCAACGCCCCTGATTTTGAAACGCCCCTCGATGACGGCACCGACAATACCTATGCCGTTGAAGTAACTGTCACGGATGCTGGGGGGCTGAGTGCCGCGCAACTGTTCACCATTACCGTCACTGATGTTGCCAATGAAGCAACGTCTTCAGATGACATCTTGAGGCTCTTCCCAACTTTTGGTGACACTCAAAATTTTGAGAGAATAAAAAGGTAGCTCCCTTGAGGTGCTCTACCCATGGAATCACTTCAGTTTCTCCT
>NZ_JACSWB010000295.1 GCF_016888135.1 Leptolyngbya sp. CCY15150 | reverse complement strand
CTGACGATACCAACAGTGAAGGCAATGGACTTTCCTACAGCCTCAGCGGCGGCGATGACCAAGCCTTCTTTGACATCAATGCCACAACCGGTGCCCTATCCTTCCTCAACGCCCCTGATTTTGAAACTCCCCTTGATGATGGAAGCAACAATACCTATGCCGTTGAAGTAACTGTTACGGATGCTGGGGGGCTGAGTACCGCGCAACTGCTCACCATTACCGTCACGAATGTCAATG
>NZ_JACSWB010000294.1 GCF_016888135.1 Leptolyngbya sp. CCY15150 | reverse complement strand
CATTACCCACATCCAACGGCTGTTCAAAGTCTGGTGCGGAGAGGAAGGACAACTCACCCGTGGTGGCATCAATCGTAAATAACCCTTGGTCTTCCCCTCCACTGAGACTGTAGGACAGGCCATTCTCCTCGCTACTGCTATCGTCTGTGGCTTCGATATCAACTACCAGTGTGGTGTTCTCTGGCGCATTCACCGCGCCATTGG
>NZ_JACSWB010000293.1 GCF_016888135.1 Leptolyngbya sp. CCY15150 | reverse complement strand
TTCGACAGTTGGGATCATCTGCTCACCTTCATGCTGGAAGGTCTAGAGCTAAACATCCCGCCCAATACCAGTTGAATCGTCATACTGAGAATTGCTGGCCCGTCCCTAAACAAAGAACGAATACTCTATCTATCCAGACTTCACATTAGGGGATGCTGATAGTTCATGGAAATTTAGGGTTCCGTCACTTCGACACGACCCATGTTTCCATTTATACTAGAAATCTACAAAACCATTATTCATAAACCTGTTAGCTCAAAACTAGAAAATACCGTGAAGATAGAACCAACCCGCATTCTATTGGTCGAAGACGATCCCAACGATGTTGAGCTCATTCAGTTAGCTCTAGAGAGCCATCATTTTGTCAATCAAATGGACATTGTGATGGATGGAGCGCAAGCACTTAGCTATTTGCATGGTTCTGGAGAAACATCAGCACCCCACCTCTTGCCACGCCTAGTTTTACTGGATCTCAAGCTCCCTAAAGTAGATGGGCTACAGGTTCTACGAGCAATTCGCGCCCATCCCCAAACGAAGGATCTGGTTGTAGTCGTCATGACATCGTCAGCGGAGAACCAAGATCTCAGCACCTGTTATGAGCTGGGGGTTAATAGTTATATTGTGAAGCCGTTGGACTTCAAGCAATTTATGGATGTAGCCTGTCAAGTCGGGTTCTACTGGATGATGCTCAACCAGGTTCCCCTAGATGACTGAGGAGCTAGAGGAGCGAATGGTCATTGATCCAAGTTAGCTACGTATGAGGAATACTTTGGTATAAAATGTTATATACTAGGAGTAAGTGAACCCTATAGAGATGCTAACAGTCATAGCTTTTCTGTAGAAATCCACGCATCGTCTTCTCAGTAAGATTACTGACAAATCATCATAGTTGAGCTATAGTTGTACATCCAGTTGGTTAGAGCGATCGCCCTCTCGTTCTAAAACCCTAACCAATACGAGCTTAGTGGCCCGCCCCCAGTTGAGACCTATTGGTTAGTTAGAACATCTCCATACGTAATTTCCCTTAAACTTTCATTGAGTCGGCTGACACATTTCGCACGTTAGCACACGGCACATAGCATCAACATTTCAGAAGAGAGTGAGCAGATAGCGTGCAGCACTCAGCCTCTGGCATGTCATCTAGAAAAAACTGTGCAGTCGGCCCTAGCGTCTTCTCCATTGATTGGCTTATTCGTACTATGGTGATTAATACATCTCGTCTTTTGGTTGTTGAAGATGATCCCAACGACATCGAACTCATTCGTCTAGCGTTAGAGGATTATCCTTTCATCAACCAAATTGATGTGGAACAAGATGGTGAAGGTGCATTACACTACCTGCTGAGTTCAGCAGAAGAAGCATCGCCCCGTCCATTACCGCGATTGGTACTGCTTGACCTCAAGTTACCCAAAATTAGCGGACTAGAAGTCTTAGAAGTCATCCGTAACCATCCTCGGACGAAACAGTTAGTCGTCGTCGTCATGACAGCATCTAACGAACATCACGATATCACCGCCTGCTATCGGCTAGGCGTGAACAGCTATGTGGTGAAGCCCCAAGATAGCGAGCAGTTCCAAGATCTATCTCGACGGGTGGGAGTCTATTGGATGCAACTCAACCACTGTGAATGGATCCTGCGTTAACATTCTTTATTAACTCTGGGCAGAGAATAAGTGAGGCAACCTAACTACGCCCGTTGTACTCAGTCCTGAACCCAGGCTCACGAGTTCAGCGCTGGAAATCTGAGAATCATCAAGGTCGTTGCTGAATCATGATAGGATTTGCGCTGAAGAACAGTGAGCAAACCGCTTACACGACCTTGATGGTGAATGAGCTATGAGGGCGAGCATCTTGTTGCCATTCCGATGTCATAGCCTCATGCAGCAACGCCCATGAGAGAACGTTGATATCGTTCCTACGCTGAGCGTGGGAATGCTCCCAGCGACGCTCCTACGCCTAGACCTCAAGAGCTGCAGGAGCGGCCAAGGCAGGTGTTAACGCGGGAGCGCTGGCAGCATAAGATGACAACGTTTGAACACTACCCTAATTTTATAGCCTCATTCAGCAACGCCCATGAAAGAACGTTAGGATAGCAACGCTCGGTATGGAAATTTTGCTAGGGCTTGTTGATCGATGTCAATAGCTTCGTTGGGACAACTTGTTCTGGCGTTCAAGCTTGGGCGGATTGAACTAGCTGCGGATTGACGTGGGTCTTACTGGAGTCAGCATAACCGATCCCCCTATGGGCGTCGTGCGGTTGTCAATTGCATGATTCGAGGTCAGAATAGTAGAACACTACCGTTAACATCATGGCGATCGCCTAGTCTTCTAGGCTGTTCGTTAAAGCCCTCATAAAATCTTCCGTCTCGCATTATTTCAACAGAGTATGCCGGTGCTTAAAGCATGTAGAACTCACTTAACTTGATCAATAACCTGCTATAGTTGACAGGCATGTCGTAAATGTTAAGATAAATCAACATTCGGGACTCCTCTATGAAGATGAAAGAGCGTTGAATAGCTTAGAGTAGCGAATTTATGTTCTTTGGTTCATCAGGTCGCTCTTCTTGCATAAGCATGTTGAATGATCGGGTCACAAAGGGTTTCATCAGATCGCTGTTGCCCAAAATATGATGAAGGTGAAAGCCATGCAACGTTTGTGGTGCAACAACAGGTCTACGATCAGCTTTTTTCTCAAGCGATCATGAATAAGCGCACAGTTTCGTAAACCCCATGGCACCATGAGACCTGTTTGAGCCATCTGATTTATGGTTTATCTGCATTTCTCTAGCAGATTGCTTGCAAAGAAAGGTTAAAGACATAAGCTCTAACAGGACGAATTGCTTGAGAGAACAAGACATTTATTCAAGATAGTGGCGCATTGCTAGGGACGTCGATGGAAGAGTACGAACTCACGCTTGATAGTTTAGACGAAGGTGTCTGGGAGGTTGAGATCTCACCACTCAAGTTATTGATTATCGAAGATGTTCTCGAAGATGTCGAACTCATTCTCTTAGCCCTTGAGTCTGCCGACATTCCATTTACCTACGACACAGCCACAACGGCTGAGCGCTGCCAGCAACTCTTGGAGCACAATACTTACGATAGCGTATTGTCAGATTATCGCTTACCCAGTTTTAATGGGTTGCAGGTCTTTGAGCTGCTTAAGCAGGCTAAGCAAGATATTCCATTCATTTTAATTACGGGTAGCTTAGGAGAAGAGGCCGCCGTTGAATGTATTCGACAGGGCATGACTGACTATGTGCTCAAAGATCGGTTGTTTCGCTTGCCTACGGTCTTAAAGCGAGCTTTAGAGGAATTCAAACTCCGACATCATCAAAAGGCAGCGATCGCCCAAATTCAACAGCAGGCCTGGCGTGAAACGATCGTCAATCGAATTGTGCAGGCGATGCGCAAAACCTTAGTGCTTGATGCCGTACTACAAACCACAGTTGACCAACTGCATGAAGCTCTGGGGGTCAGTCGCAGCACTATCTTTCAGCCTGAGTCAGAGCAAGATACTAGCTACTCGGTGATTAAATATATCAGCCACGCGACGTTGCAGCGAGACATGCTCTTGGGTATTGCCTGCAGTTTTTATGATTACTACCAAGAGGAAATTACCCAGGATCGCCCCATTATCATTCATGATATTGCAGATATTAACGTTGAGCATGTTCAAGATCTCGCCCGAGTTTATCAAATCCGGTCTACTATTTTAATGCCGCTGATCTACCAAGAAACCTATCTAGGCGGTATTTGCCTACAACAGTGCGATCGCCAACGCAGTTGGACAGATGACGAGGTTGCTTTAGTCAAAGCGATTGCTGACCAATGTGCGATCGCGATTCATCAAGCTCAACTGTATCAGCAGGCCCAAACAGAGCTAGTTGAGCGCCAAAAAATAGAGGCTCAGCTTCGCCATGATGCCTTTCATGATACGTTAACAGGACTGCCAAACCGGGCACTGTTTATGGATCGCCTAGGGCATATCCTACACATCGCTCATCGTCATCTTATTCGTAATCCCCAAGCACCTCCTTATCAATTCGCCGTTTTATTTCTAGATTTAGATCGCTTTAAGATGGTAAACGATAGCCTGGGTCATACGATTGGCGATCAACTCTTACAGATTGTGGCTAATCAACTGCAAGCCTGTCTACGGCTGGGAGATACGGTCGCCCGACTAGGGGGAGATGAGTTCGTAATGCTTCTAGAAGGCATCCAAGGTATGAATGATGCCATTGAGGTAGCCCATCGTATCCATCGGGTGCTCAAGTCACCTATTTTACTGGATGGGCGAGAAGTTTTTATTAGCGCCAGTATTGGCATTACCTTACATGCTAGTAACTATACTGACCCAGCTCAGCTCTTGCGAGACGCGGATACAGCCATGTATCGTGCCAAGAAACGAGGTCGAGGCGAGTATGAGGTCTTTGATATTTCCATGCATACCCATGCCCTTCGTCAGCTTCAGCTCGAAAGTGACTTGCAGAGGGCCATTGAGCGGAAAGAGCTTAGTGTACACTATCAACCTATTATATCTTTAGCACATCAGTGCATTGAGGGCTTTGAGGCGTTGGTGCGCTGGCAGCATCCAGAACATGGAATGATCTCTCCCGATGAATTTATTCCAATTGCAGAAGACACTGGGTTAATTATGCTCATTGATGTCTGGGTGCTGCAAGAAGCCTGCCATCAACTCTATCAATGGCAACAAGATTTTCCTGCATTATCAGCTCTGACCATGAACGTTAATCTATCAGGAAAGCAATTCTCCCATGCTGAACTCATTGCTCAAATCGATTATATTCTAGAAACATCTCATATTTCCGGCTCTCAGCTTAAACTAGAAATTACTGAAAGTGTTTTAATTGAAAATTCTGATGTGGCTACAACTATTCTGAGTGAGCTACAAGCACGACAAATCAGAGTTTGCTTAGATGACTTTGGCACTGGATATTCATCACTCAGCTACCTACATCGGTTTCCTATCAGTACACTGAAAATTGATCGTTCATTTATTACTCCCCTAGAAACAGATATTGATAAGTTTGAAATTGTGAAAGCGATCGTCAATCTGGCCCTCAACTTAGGTCTTAATGTTGTAGCAGAGGGGGTAGAAACAACCCGGCAATTATCGTATCTGAAATCTGTAACGTGCCATGCGGCTCAAGGATACCACTTTGCCCGCCCTCTTCCTAGCAAAGCAGCCTCAGAGTTTATCCACAATCATCTTTTCAATCAGTCTATGACGCCATAGAACCCCTCGATACCATAGCGCGAGGAAAAAGATCATTGCTACACTAGGATTAGCTCAGCATTGCTGAATAAAGATATGAGATAGGACTGTGAACAGGCTCACCCTACCTTGATGGTGAATGAAATGCGAGTATGAGCGTCTCGCTCACGATTCTTTAGCGCAACTTCGATCGCAATTCAGCACCGCCATGGGATCTTCAGGTTCATCAGGCCATCGTACCAGACAGCCAGTTCTAGAGAGTCCTCGACCGACTGAGCATACGCCGCGGCCTAGGGTAGACCAGATCCGTATGACCAGCATTCTGTCCGTAAGATTGGATACCTCTGGCTTTACATAGATTGTGCTAGCGTTAGCAGGTTGTTTTTGCACAGTTAGATGCTATGGCTCAGACAAGGGTTGGTTCAGTAGCGACGCTCTGGCGCTATCCGGTCAAGTCAATGTTGGGGGAAGAACTGGAGTCCTCCGAAATCACCTCCCATGGACTGGTGGGCGATCGCGCCTATGCATTATGGGACGTTGCCAGTGGCAGAGTTGCTAGTGCTAAGAATCCCAAAAAATGGGCCCAGCTACTAGATTTCCAAGCAGCCTTTGTTGAAACGCCGCAATCTACAACACCCTTACCGGCCGTTCAGATGGTTTTACCAGATGGTACCTCGGTGACCAGTGAAACAGAAGCTGTCGAAGACATGCTCTCCCAGAGCTTGGGGCGATCGGTACAGTTGCTCTCCAGCGCCCCAGAGAAGGCGAGCTTAGACCAATATTGGCCTGAGGTAGAAGGAACTGTTCACCAAGATGCTGTCACAGAACTGGTGCTGCCCACAGGCACTTTTTTTGACTCTTGTCCCATCCATTTGGTGACGACTTCAACGCTCTCAAGCCTGCAGGCGCTCTACCCAGACGGCCAGTTTGAGCCCTGCCGGTTTCGCCCGAATATTCTGATCGAACCCACTGAGTCGGACGCAGGGTTTGTGGAAGATGCCTGGGTGGGTGGATTATTAGCCATCGGCGATCAGGTACGCCTACAGATTGATACCGCCTGTCCCCGTTGTGTGGTGACCACTCTCGCCCAACAGGGGCTGCCCCAAGATTTAGATATTCTACGCACCACTATTCAGCACCACACTATGATCGCAGGTATTCGCGCTTCAGTTGTGCAGGGGGGTATTATTCATCGTCATGATCCTATTTGGCTAGAGTCTTGAGACTTTATGCCTAATCGATCTTAAGATAAGGGCATCTGAAGAGTTAAAAACTATCAGAGAAGGATTAGCTGGTGTGGACTGAAAAAATATTTTATTCCTCAATCAGCTATCTTAACTCTATCCAACAAATTTGGCAGTCAATGCAAAACAGGCATTGTCAGCGTTACATCTAGCTCCCTAGAAAAAATACAGATAGCGATCGCTGCCTTTAACCCCATCTAGAACTAGGGGCGTTGCTGAATACAAGTATGAATGGCTCAATCCGCCCTCACCCTAGCCCTCTTCCTAGGAAGAGGGAACAGGAGTTCTAGCTCTCTTCTCCCTGGGGAGAAGGGTTAGGGATGAGGGAAAATCATCTATCAATTCAGTCATGCCGAACTAGGAGATAGGTTCAAGAAAATTAGACAACCATGGTTTAGAATCATGATCCAACACCGCTAAGCATAGGCAATCAGGTTTCAACCTGCTCCAAGCATCTCAGCCCTTGAGGTCTTCTTGAATCGCGATCGCCCTATGCTAGCTCTACCTTGCCATACTAAATTGCCCTACAGGGAGGTCTATGACAACGCTACTGATTCAACACTGCCATACATTAGTCACCATGGATGCGGAACGGCGAGAAATCGCTGATGGAGCACTACTGATTCGCGATAACATCATCGAGCAGGTTGGAACTACCGACGAGTTGCCCCAGACGGCTGATGATGTGCTAGATCTACGAGGGCGGCATGTTGTCCTCCCTGGGCTTGTTAATACCCACCACCACTTTTTTCAATGTCTTACTCGCGCCGTTCCTGCCGCTCAGAATTGTGACTTATTTAACTGGCTCACATCTCTCTATCCTCTCTGGGCAAACTTAACATCAGAGGGAATTTATCTCAGTACTCAAATGGCGGCAGCAGAACTGATGTTATCGGGTTGCACCACCGCCAGCGATCACCTCTATCTGTATCCTAATGATTGCACCTTAGATGACGCTATCCAGGCAGCCAAGGACATAGGTTTAAGGTTTCACGCTAGTCGAGGTAGCATGAGCGTTGGGCAAAGCAACGGTGGGCTGCCGCCAGATACGTTAGTAGAACGAGAAGCAGATATCCTCAGCGATAGTCTCCGGCTGATTGAGCAGTACCATGATCCATCGCGTCATGCCATGACCCGGATGACCCTTGCACCCTGCTCGCCCTTCTCAGTGTCCCAAGATCTGATGCGAGAATCGGCTGCCATAGCGCGATCGCACCCTCAAGTACGGCTTCATACTCACTTAGCAGAAAATCAATCCGATGTAGACTACAGCTTGGCCACCTTTGGTTTGCGGCCAGGAGATTATGCTGAGTCCGTGGGGTGGCTAGGGCATGACGTCTGGCACGCCCATTGTGTCCAGCTTAGTGATGATGCGATCGCTAAGTTTGGCCGCACCGGAACCGGCGTTGCTCATTGTCCTTGCAGCAACATGCGCCTAGCCAGCGGCATTGCCCCCATTCGGAAGATGCTCAACCACAATGTCCCTGTCGGACTTGGGGTAGATGGGGCTGCTTCCAATGATGCTACTAATCTGCTGCATGAAGCTCGCATGGCTATGCTCTTAGCCCGGGTCGGCAGTTGTGATGCCTCGGTGATGTCAGCGCGAGATGTGCTAGAACTAGCAACCCTAGGAGGCGCGCGGGTGCTAGGACGAGATGATATTGGCGCACTGGTTCCTGGCTACTCAGCAGACTTCATCGCGATTAATTGCGATCGCCCTTCTCTATCTGGTGTTCACGATATAGTAGCCGCACTAACCTTTTGCCAAACAGATAGCGTCGATTACAGCTTTATCAATGGCAAGAAGGTCGTCGATCATGGTCAGTTAACCACTGTAGACTTACCCAAACTTGTGGAGCAGGTCAATCACTACGCCCAAACCACGATGGATAAACCTGTCTAACTTGCCCTGGATTGCATCTCCATGAAGGTAAATCCCCAAACTCCGAAGAATTTGGGGATTTTATTACCTAGGCGTAGACCAGTCATCATGTATCTATACGCTCAACTAGGTGCTTACCGAGCCATATCATAATAGCGATGCTCTAGCCATACCCGAACATCCTGCTCGGTTTCATAGAGGCCATGGTTATTCGTGATAGGATCGTAGACATGCCAGATTTTTTGACCCGATTCGCTCATGCTAAACCAGATGCGAGGAGCATTGCTATCTTGGGTAAAAGTCTTGACGACAGACGTGGCGATCGCTTTTAGGGACGATAGCCAACGAGAGGAGCGAGAAGGAACGGCGGCATCAAGGTGAAGGGCACGTTCGAGTTGTTCACGGTGAGAGTAGTTAAAGTATGTCATGGCGACCTCCAGATCGGACTGTTGCTGCGGGATAGTGAAAAGGACGTCTGACCGTTGTTTCATCTATCTATGTCCTTAATCTAACGGGCTTTGCTATGGGATTCAAAGCATAGCGCCTATCACATACATGAATAAAATTCATAGTCAAAGAGCTGACTTCAGCAATCCCACCCTTGTCCTGCTAAGTAGATGGGCTCAGTTCCATGAAGCTAAGTTGCCGGGTTTCGACGTCGCTCAACCCTCGTCTCATAAGGTTGGGAGCAGTTCGACGGCGCTCAATGCTCGCCAATAGCTACACCCTCCCACTAGGGCAGGATTGTCGGGTGAGCAGGAGCTAGCGTATCAAAGGCTAGCTCCCGCTCACTGGGCAGATAGGGGGCGATCTAGAAGCGATCGCCTAGGTTAATATGCACAGCCGAGTCTCCACTGTCGGTGAGTCCTAGTTCTACCCGCACGGGGCCAAAGGGTGATAGCAGCCGCAAGCCTAGACCAAACCCCAACCCATCCCCTGGCTTATCGCGGGCAACGCCAGGGCGACCAATCACGTCATCTTGGGTGCCTAGGGCATTGGCATAGTCCACAAACAGCAGCCCACCCACATCGATCTCTTCATCCATGGCATCAAAGGAAAAGATGGGAAAGCGATATTCGGCTGAGGCTTGGATAAAACTGGTAGACGAGCCCACATCACCGCGATCGAAACCCCGCACGGAGTTGCTGCCGCCCAGGCTAAACGCTCGATAGCTAGGAACATCATTGAAAATGTGCCCGGCTTGGATATTCAGCACCAGGGTGCGGGGGCCTTCTGCGAAGCCAAACAGGGAGAGGGGAATAAACTGGGTAGCATTGCCGGTCAATCCCGTAAAGGAAATCGTCTCATCCTGCAGGGGGATGGCTTGCTCTAGCCCCAGACGCAGCCGGCTGCCTTCGGTAGGGTTAATCAGATCATTGCGGGTGTCATACTGGGCTGCTGCCGATAAAATCAGCAAATCATCCTGTCCGCTATCGCTTACCGTGAGCCGATTGCCCCGTTCGTCCCGTGAGAATAGGTCGTTTGAAAAAACATCATCCCGCACCGATACCCGCTGATAGGTGAGGCCCAGGGCACCTTCTAGATCAGGGGAAAAAGCGTGGAAGACTTCTGCACCCACACCCAAGCGATGCACCCAGGGTGTATCACCGCCAGGCAAATCCACATCGCGATCGCCTCCCCGCAGGTTGGAGGAATAGGCTCGTTGGTTGAAGATATTCACGGAATACCCCAGAGGAGCTAGCTCTGGCTGATGGCGGTAGCTCAGGTCAAACCCGAGGATGGAGGTACCCACCCGCCCCTCTAGGGTGACGGTATCGGAATCACTCAGCGAAAGCTGCACCCCGCCCGGTATGCTGAGCCCGCCTTGGCGATCGCTACCTGCTGACACCGAAAAACGTCGCGTTGGCCCCAGCAGCGTGGTGGGATAGGGCAGCTCGGTGCCGAGGTAGAAGCGTAAGGGGCCTGGGCCACCGCCACCGCTGAACTGGGCGATCGCGTCAGCGTAGATGGAACTGGGATTTTGAGCGGGCATTTGAGCGGGCATCTGGGCAGGCAAGAGATCCACGGCTTGCCTAGACACGTCTTCGGATGATTCAGATCCTGATGATTCGAGTTCTGATGATTCGGACGGTAATGCAGCCGCAGGTTCAGCCAGGCTCTCGGGTTGTTGGGATAGGTCGTTGGGGGCGGCTGACTCTGCTACGGGTGTTGCTGCAGCAGGGATAGCGATCGCGGCCTCCGGCTCCGTTGCAGAAGCCATATCGTCAACCTCCGGCAGCTCCGACGTCGGCGACGCTGCTGCGGGCATGAGCGGGGTTGCCTGCATGTCTGGTATCACGGGTTGTGTCTGTGCATATCCTGGGGTAACCATCAACATCGTTGCCGAGCCCCCAATCATGCCAGCAATCCAACCCAAGTCCTGAAATACGGTAGATGATTTGCGAGACGCGCACATATTTTTTCTCCTCACAGCCGTTAGTTAACGTTTTGGTCTCAGCACTATGAAGTACACCCTAGATTCTATGCTCACAGCTTGCTCCAAGCATTTTAGACCATTCGGTGGATCAGAAGCAGCAGGAGCACAGACATCCTTAAATCTGACCCAACACGCTTTAAAATCGGCGTTGCTGAATGCAGATATGACGTCCTAAATCCACCCTCACTCTAGCCCTACAGCAATTCTCAGTATGAATATCTTGCCCCACCTTGTCGACAATAGTATCAATAGAGTTCTTGGAAAAGTTCATTCTTTCGTTCAGGATTTGGCAGATTGGACAAGCTACTGGTCAAAATGAGAATTGCTGCTAGCCCTAGCCCCAGCAAGAGAGAACGAGGGTTCTAGCTCCCTTCTCCCTGAGGAAAAGGGTTGGGGATGAGGGCAAGTCATCTATCGATTCAGCAACACTCTAAAATCCAGTTCTGAGTTGTGATCTCAAACCTAAGCTCCTTCATTAAAGCATTGCCCTCGCAAAGGTGCGAGGCCCCTCTCATCTTTTTTGTACCTGATGGTCATGCTGAATGTAAATAGAGTGATCTTTCATGCTCAAGCACCCTCCAATATCCCTTGTCTGACAGTCTCTGGGGAAACGTTGAGCGCTAGCTATTGCAGCCTGAAGCAAGAGGTATTATCTTATACCTGGTTAGGAATGCCAAGGTTGGGTAGGGAACCACATGCGCTGTAACCTTTAGCCATAATATTTAGCTACTCCTGCGAGGTTGATATGCCTCAATCATCAATAAAATCTGTTCTAGCTGCAGCCGTTGATTGTAGTAGTCTAATGCCTGTTTGAGGTCGTTGTATTGATTAGGAATTTGCTGAATAAGCTGATCGACCTGAGCATCTTCACAGCGCAGTACAGATAAGTAGAGCGAGTCTAGCCACTCTTGGGACATGACAGATAATGCATCAGGTTCAAGACATGGAATGTCTGCACTTGGTGTATCAATAGTTAAGTCATCGTAGATATAGTCTACGTCAATGTGCTGAGCGATCGCTTCTAGCAAGCGAGAGAGATCTACAGGTTTTGTGATGAAATCATCGCAGCCTGATGCCATAGCTTCCTGCTGCTGATCGATCAAGGCAGAAGCCGTAACGGCAATGACTTTGGGTGATAGGCGATCGCCGGTAGGCGGATGTTCGCGATCGTAATTACGGATATGACGAATGACCTCTAAGCCGCTGAAAACGGGCATTCGCAGGTCTAGCAAAATCAGGTGTGGATTCCAGGCTTGCCACTGGGCGATCGCTTCAGCACCATCGGCCGCTTCCTGGATCTCAAACCCAATGCTGCTTAAGAACTGCACCATGACTTGGCGGTTCATCATAGAATCATCAACCACCAGAATCCGATAAGCTTGGTGGGGAGCAAGATGGGCAACCTGCCCCTGGGTGGCTTCGATAGCATTGGTCTGGCCAATACCAACTGGAATGGTGAATTGAAACGCACTGCCCTGTCCTAAGGTACTTTGTACGGTCAAGCATCCACCCATTTTTTCCACTAAGCGTTGGCTAATGGTGAGTCCGAGGCCAGTACCATCGGGAGCCATTTGTCCTAATTGGGTTTGCTCAAACGCTTCAAAGATTCGAACTTGCTCATCAGGAGCAATGCCCGTTCCGGTATCAATCACCTCAAAGGTCAACCATGCAATCGGTTCAGCACTATCCTGAATCAGGCGATCGCTTCCCTGAGGTTGTGGCGATTCAAAGGGAGTGATGGAAGCTTTGAGGGTTACGCTTCCACAGGAGGTAAACTTAATGGCATTGCCGAGAAGGTTAATTAAAACTTGCCGCAGCTTTTGTGGATCAGACTTAATTAAGCTTGGCAAATTGGTCGATAGATCAAAGTTGAGAGATAATCCTTTAGATCGTGCTTGCTGAATGACAATGGATTGAAGCGATCGAATAAATTCCCTGATATCAAAGTAACTCTTCTCTAAATTCATATGTCCCGCTTCAATTTTAGATAAGTCGAGGACACCGTTAATTAACGAGAGAAGATGTTCACCACTGCGGGTAATGGTATGGATAGCTTCTCGATGCTCATCCGGCAGGCTTAGATCACGATTGAGTAACTGGGCAAACCCTAAGATTGCATTCAGAGGCGTCCGCAGTTCATGGCTCATATTAGCTAAGAAAACACTTTTGGAGTTACTGGCTGCTTCTGCGGCTTCTCTGGCAATTTCTAACTCTGTTGACTTTAATTGAAGCTGCAGGAACAGCTCCGCCTGCTGAGCTGCAATGCCAAGTTGCGTTGCCGTCTGACAGACAATCGCCAGCTCTGCTGGTGTCCAGACATGGGGCCCTTGGTTGTGATAGACAGCCAAAAGTCCCCAGATTTGGTCGCCTTGGACGATGGGGCAGGTCATGTAAGCACGAGCTTGAAAATGTTCTAAAAACTCAAGATAACAATCACTAAAATTCTCAGCATAAATATCAGAAACTTCCCTCACTGGATTAGAGCGCTGCTTGTAAAAACCTGCTTTGACGTCCTGCAGATAAGTATCATGGTGAGGCAACCCATGGTGGGCCATAGCCGTAATCACACAGTCAGGATGGGCGATCGCATTTTGTGCGGTTATCACATCTTCACGTTCTGCATTGAGCAACGAAATCCACTGAGGCGCAACAGCTTCAGCCAGGATCTCTCCACTCCAGTCTGCCTGAAAGCGATAGATTAACACCCGATCGCAGTGGAGACTATGCTGGACTGCATCCACGGTAGATGAGAAGACGTCTTTTAGATCTAGAGATTGGTGGACTTTTTCTAGAATGTAGGCGATCGCCTCTTCTTTCTGAAGTGATTGACGTAGAGCGCTTTCTGCTCGGGTGCGATCGGTAATATCGCGCACCATCAGCATGACTTCGTCTGCATTGAGAGGAACAATCCGCACCTCCTCATGGCGGATTTCGTTATCTACCTCAATATCATGCTCATAATGTTGGCGTTGCCCAGTCTCTAGGGCCTGATGAATATAGCGCATCCGAGTTTCTGCTAAATCACGGGGCAGAGTCTCGAAGATAGATTGCTCTAAGCCATGGTGAACCCCCTTGCGTAGATGAACCTCTCCCCCAGAGATAAAGCTTTTTCGTTTACCATACCTATCAATGCGCAGCAGTAGATCAGGTATGGCCTGGAGAATAGCACGTTGGGTAGCCTCGCTATAGCGCAGGGCAATTTCAGCCTTTTTGCGATCGCTGATGTCACGAATCATAAAAAGCACTTCCTGATCGCTACAGGGAACCACTCGCACTTCTTCGTATTGAAGGCGATCGCCTATGTAGTTCTGCTGCTCATAGATCTGAATTTCTTGTGTGTCTAAGGCTTTTTGAATAAAATGCATCTGGCGTGCAACAACATCATGGTGTTGAGCAAAAAAATCTATGATATTCTTGCCAACCGGATTCTCATCTGCAGGCAAAAGATCGATCATGGCGTTAGTCTTAACATAACCAAGATAAATTCCATCTCGACTAACGCGGAACATGAGATCTGGAATGGCCTGTAAGAGAATCTTTTGCTGCTGTTCGCTCTGACGTAACGAGACTTCAACAACTCTTCGCTCTTCCACCTCCCTAGCGAGTTCCAGGGTCTGCTGTTGAACTTGGTGGGCCAATTCACGATTATAGTGTTCCAGCAGTTGCTCAGCCTGTTTTCGGGTCGTAATATCGTTAAAGATAGCGATCGCCCACTCGATGTCACCCTGCCGACCAATCATAGGTGATACGGAAACTTCTAGCAGATGTAGGTGGTGTTCTTGATGGATTTCCAAATCATCTAACGTGACAGATTCTTCTGAAAACGTTTGCGGATTGAGGAGATTGTGAAGTGGATAAGGCTGCTGAGTTCCAGCTATGTAGAGCGGATAATAGTGGGAAAGCTCGTTAAGACTAGATACTGGAGACTCTGAATCTTTTTTAAAGCCAAATAAGGCTTTACTAATAGCATTCACATAGGAAATAGATCCATCTAGACTGTAGATCAAGACGCCGACCGGCGCTAATTCTAAAAACTGAGAAAGCTTGGCTTCATTGTTCTGGAGCGTTTGATTCAGCGACTGCAATTCTTGGAACGATTGCCGAAGCTGGCTGGACGTGGATTCAAACGCTTCCGATAGCCATTGAAACTCTAGGATTGGACTCTGGGGCGGTACGGCGTGAAAGTCACCATCAGCTAGGCGGGTAGCCGTGTCTCGCAAGTGTTTGAGAGGTTGGGTTGCCCAGCGAGCAATGCCAGCACTGAGAGCGATCGCTCCTACTAGAGCAAGGCTCGTGTATATCAAGGTTTGGCGCTGTCGATCACGAATGTCTGCCAGAAAAAGAGACTCTGGTAACACATTCACCACTTGCCAATTCAGCCCTAGGGATGGATCAAGGCGATGGATATCTAAAACATAGGATGTTGTCCCGATGCGGTCTACCCACTGGCGATCGCCGCTATCTAACGACGAAAAATGGGTCACTTGAGGCAGATTAGTGGCGATATCTGCCAAGAGTTCATGGTCGCTGTCTGCTGGACGCAGGCGATAAAAACGACGCTCTAATCCTGTCCCCTGGACGTGAAAGGGTGGATCATCTGTAGAGCTGGCAATCAGGTAACCATTTTCATCCACAATAAACACCACCCCCTGCTGAGCGCCATCGAGCTGACGCAAAAATTGACTGAGATCAAGGAGGCTGAGGTTGACTGAAAAAACCCCCAACAGAGTGTTGTTGTCATAAATGGGCCAGTAGGCATTAATGGCTAACGAGGCTTCTTCCCCAATCTGAAACAGACCACTCCATCCAGCTTGCTGAGTTCTTACCGCATCGCGAAACCAAGGGCGATCGCGGCCATCAAAGTTGGGCAGGGATGTGACTAATGTGGTCGGCACGCCGGCCTCATTGAGACGGTAGACATCAAAATCTCCATTCGGCTGCGATCGCCCCCCTTCAACTTGACGACGATCCTCAATGCTGCGATGCACGGTGCGAAAGGATCCATCCGCCCCGCTAAAAAGAATGGTGCTGACAGAATCAAACTGCTGTAGTTGGGCAAAAATGTGGGCTTCAAGCTGAGGTAAATTGCTGACATCAAGCTGATTGAGCCGCACCGCCGTTGCATTGAGACGGTTGATCTGCTGAGGAACCTGCAGGTATTGCGACAGATAGACTTGAACGCGATCGCTATCAGCTTTGGCTAACTGACGGACTAAGCTGCGATGTGACGCTGTCTCACCTTGACCATGTAGATAGCTCACAATACTTGCAATGCCAATAACCTGCACTGCAAACGCTCCTATGAGAACTGCGCGAAACGAAAACCGCATCACCATAACTGCATCGTAAATTTAGAGCTTATTGATGATCAACCTAATAAAAGGGACGCTAAATCCTGGATTTTAGTAGGTTATGTTCAATGTCTGAAGCAAATCTCAATGAAGAGGGGGCTAGAGATGGGAACTGCGGGGGCGTTGATGAATACTAATAGGATTCCGCAACGTTTTGCAGGAGCGTTCAGGGTTTTAGGTCAAAGTCCATACCCTGATTCAGCAACACTAGATCGTGTTTATACAGCCTCTATTAACGGATCCTCAGCGCGGATCCTCAGCGTTGATGGATGGCAGAACAGTGGCAATCCTAAGCAGATCTGCAACTGTTCGTCTAACCTGTTCATCTCAACTGATGCAACTGTTGTGTTTGACTAGACTTTGTTTGACTAGACTTTGTTTGACTAGACTCGTAGTTAACACCCATATCGTTGACTCTATCTTTTATTATGCTTGTTTGCCTTCTAACCAGTATGTGGTAATGTTGCCCTTGCCCTTAACCGCCACCTCCCCTCTTGGTGTAAACCTGAACTCATGGTGCAGCTTTTGATAAACATCTTCTGTAACCTGAATCTTTCCAGGCTGCCCCGTCGATTCCATACGACTCGCGAGGTTCACAGTATCACCCCAAAGATCATAGGAGAGACGCTTTTTGCCAATCACGCCTGCTACAACCGGCCCTGTATGCATCCCAATGCGGATTTGCAAGGGTGTGTCTGTCGGCGTAGGGATAAGGGCGATCGCGTCTCGCATGTCTAAGGCTAAAGAGCTCATGCGATAGAGATGATCGGCGGTAGGTTCCGGCAGCCCTCCGGCCACCATGTAGGCATCACCAATCGTTTTAATTTTCTCTAGCTGGTATCGCCCCACAAGGGCATCAAAACCAGAAAAAATTCGATTGAGTAACCCCACTAATTCGCTAGGCAGGAGCTGAGTCGACATCTCCGTAAAGTTGACCAAGTCTGCAAACAGGACGGTAACTTTGCTGTAGTGCTCAGCAATGGTGCAATTGTGGTGTTTAAGGGTACGGGCGATCTGATAGGGCAGCATGATATTCAGCAGTTGCTCAGCCTTGTCTCGCTGATGGCGCAGCTCCACTTCGGCCTGGCGGCGATCGCTCACATCCTGAACCGTGCCTTCATAGTACAGCGGTTCGCCTTGCTCATTGTTGACCAGCCGAATCGTTTCACTCACCCAAATTTTCTGCCCATCCTGACGATAGACCTCTGATTCCGCATCCGTGATCCGCTGGTGATAGCGCACATACACCTCAAGTTCATCCCAACGTTTGGGATCCACATACAGTTGATGCACCGGCATGATGGTGTCCAACAGGGCGCTGGGAGAGGCATAGCCGTAGATGGCGGCCATGGCAGGATTGGTCTTCAGATACCGTCCTTCTAGGGATGTGCGAAAAATTCCCTCCGTGGCGTTGTCCAAGAGACTATTGAGGTTGGCCTCAACTTGCTGACGCTGTTGAATTTCCTGCACGAGCTGCTGATTTTTCTGCACAAGCTGGCGCTGTTGTACCGCAATGGTGAGCTGGTGCTTGACGCGCATCAGCACTTCTTCGGTTTGAAACGGCTTAACCACATAGTCTGCTCCGCCCGCAGCAAAGGCTTTGGCCTTGTCAGCAATATCGCTCAGGGCAGTCATGAAAATAACCGGCACATGACTAGTCTCCGGCGATCGCTTCAGGGCCTGGCAGAGAGTATAGCCGTCCATGTCAGGCATCATGACATCGAGCAGCACAAGATCCGGGGGATCGGTTAACGCTGATCTCAGAGCAAACACACTATTGGTGACACGACGAATCTTATACCCTTCCTGAATCAACAATTCAGATAGGGCGCGAATGCTGTCTAATTCATCGTCCACGAGTAAAATTCTAGGGCGATCGGCAGCAAGACTTGATGTCAGGTCATAGGGGGTCGTGTTCACGGCAAGGTGAAGAAAAGACAAAACCGTCTAGGGTGCCAAACCCAAGATGTGCTGGACTGCGCACTGATAGTATCAATGCGGCAAGTCTAACAGGATATCAAGGACAAGCCACATTGTCTAAGATGTTCCAGCAAGGTTGAGATGCCATAGGCCTATATCAACGTACAGGCTACTCTGCCGGCTGACAGGATAGTTGAGCAATTGTGGTGTAAGTAGGTGGACTCCGTTCAATGGAGTTAAGTTGCCTGCTTTCAACGTCGCTCAACCCTCGTCTCGTCTCGTCTCATAAGGTTTGACCCTTAAGCAACGTCGCCATACATCTTGCACATCATGACGTCTTCCTACTGATAACTGTCTTGTCGGTCGAGACCTCGGTGACCAAAGGTGGCTGTTGACTACAAACTTGCCGTTAATGTCGTAGTCAACGCTGGCATGGCTATGGGAATAAAGCATAGAGCCCCCCATCAAAGCCTTACGAGTGCGCTGCGGCTATGCCGAACAGCATCCTACAGCACAGATTTACAACCTATTCAGGATCTTGATCAGAATCTTGATCAGAATCTGAGGTGTCTTGACAGCGATCGCACCGCCCTTCCACCGTGACCTCATAGCGATCGACCTGTAGCCCTGGACGAAGACATTGAAGCTGAAGAGAGCTGAAGGTTTCCCAAGCAATGTCTTCGATCGCCCCACAGTGTTGACAGCGGAAATGGTGGTGGGGCACTACTTTTGCGTCGTAGCGCGAGACCCCTTCTTCCAACAAAACCTCACGCACGAGCCCCACCCCTCGCAGGGCCTGAAGGGCACTGTAGACCGTTGCTTGAGACGAAATTGGCGCTGCCTGGTTCAGGTCAGTCAAGATTTGCTCGGCGGTTGGATGATCGCTGCGGGATAGCAAATTATCGTAGACAGCAAAACGTTGAGGCGTCACCCTTAGACCTTTGTCCTTGAGAGTGCGAATGATTTGATTGGCTTGCTCCTGCATTGCCGTACCGGTCATGTATGAAGGTTGTCAGCGGGATTTTAGTTAACGTTCGATTGTTTTGGATGGTTATTAATCCTCCTATTATATTAGCAGGCAGGATAGATTGCAATGTATCAATAAAGCAAACTTTTAAGTATTTATAACTATTTACTTCTTCCTAAATCAGAATTATTCTTAGTTACAGAGCTTATGAATCCTTTAGGTTTCTACACAACAGAAATCCTCAGGATAATCTAAGAGCTACTAAATGTAGAGCAATTAGCAGAACTAGAGGTTATCTATGGCAGTTATTGAACGTGTGCCCGACGTAGTGTTTAAGACTCGTGTCCGTGATGAGTCTGTTGACGGCCCCAACCCCTATCGCTGGCAAGATCTCACCACCAGCGATGTCTTCAGCGGCAAGCGAGTGGTTGTATTCTCCCTGCCTGGAGCCTTCACGCCTACCTGCTCGTCTAACCACCTGCCTCGCTACGAAGAACTCTACGATGAGTTTAAGGCTCAAGGCATTGACCAAATCGTATGTATCTCTGTGAATGATGCGTTTGTCATGTTCCAGTGGGGCAAGCAACAGGGCGCGCAAAATGTGTTCTTACTGCCGGATGGCAATGGCGAATTTACGCGCAAGATGGGCATGTTGGTAGACAAGTCGAACCTAGGCTTCGGTCTACGGTCTTGGCGCTACTCGATGTTGGTCAATGACGGCAAGATTGAGAAGATCTTCATTGAACCTAACTTCGAAGACAACTGTCCGCTGGATCCTTTCGAAGTGTCTGACGCTGACACCATGTTGGCCTACCTCAAGGGCACAACCTCTGCTGGCGTGTCTGAACCACGGGCGGCGTTTGTTGGCTAAGAGCTGACGTCTCAAGCTAGAGCGCATCTTTGCCATGTAGCTCTCAGCATCATTCTCAGCATTAATTTAGGGCGAGGAGGTTCATCTCCTCGCCCTTTGTTTGTGCTATACCCATCTTGGCTCAAATCGGCTGGGTGGGCTCTGCTGTTGTCCCTGCTTCTCAAGATCTAGGGCGATCGCCTGCGATTAGACTCCCAGCTCGATCCATAGCTGTTGTCCCAACTGAGTTAGCGATCGCCCCAGGTTAGGGACGCAACGCGCATTATTCTGACACCCTACAAAACAGCCTCTATGAACTAGAGACCAGGGCGATCGCTTCAGACAACACCGATACCAATTCATCAGCTTCCTCAACAGCAAGCACCAAGGGAGGAGCCAAAATTAGCACATTGGTAAACCCAGGAATCGTGTTCGTGTTACGGCCAATAATCACATGATGCTCTAAGCAGTAGCGCAGAATGGCTGCCATGCGATCGCTCTCTAGGGGCTCTTTCGTGTCCGGATCGGCAACCAGTTCAATACCAATGAGTAATCCCTGACCGCGCACCTCTCCCACAATCGGGTAATTCAGCGATTCCTTCAGGCGAGACTGTAGGTAGTCGCCAACCTCCGCAGCCCGATCGGCTAGACCCTCCCGCTCAATGATCTCAATATTGCGATTGGCCACCGCTGCGCAGACGGGACTGCCACCGTAGGTACTGATATGACGAAAATGGGAGTCGGTGCCAGGGGCATCCAAAAAGGCTTCAAAAATATGCTGCTTGACGACGGTTGCAGCTAGGGGCATGTAGCCGCTGGTAATGCCTTTGGCAAAGTTAATGATGTCAGGCTCGACGCCCCAATGCTGATAGCCAAACATTTTGCCGGTGCGTCCAAAGCCGTTAACCACCTCATCGTAGATCAGCAAAATACCGTACTGGTCACACAACTGGCGCACCCGGCGCAAGTAATCGGCTGGCGGCACAATCACCCCGCCGCCGGAAATAATGGGCTCAACAATAATCGCGGCAATACTATCTGCGCCCTCATACTGCACCGTATAGCTCAGCTCTTGGATGAGGCTATGGGTGTAATCCTCAAGCGATCGCCCTTCTCCATGGCGATAAAAGTAGGGTGGGCTGACATGGAGGAAGCCAGGCACTAAGGGTTCAAACTTGAGTTTACGTTCGGCCTGGGCTGTGGCGCTGAGGGCTCCCATCGTGTGGCCATGGTAGCCCCGATAGCGAGAAATGATTTTATAGCGTGGCCCAGCTCCAGGCTTAGCCGTTTGGGCGTGATACTGGCGGGCAATTTTGAAGGCTGTTTCATTGGCCTCCGATCCACTCGTGGCGAAAAAGACCTTGCCCGCATAGCCCAATAAGTCGAGTAGCTTATGAGCCAGCATGATGCCCGGCTCATGGCTCATGGTGAGGGGATAGTAGGCCAGATCGAGCATTTGGTCATAGGCGACTTGGGCCAGCTCCTGCCGCCCATAGCCCACGTTGACACACCATAATCCGGCAATACCATCTAAATACTCTTGTCCAGTTGTATCGGTGATACGGCTGCCGATCCCTTTTTTGATGCACTTAGGAGGCGTCTGGGGAAACTGCTGGTGCTGGGCTAGGGGATGCCATAGCGACTCCACATCTAGCTTGGCTAAATCAACAGACTTATCAGCACTTGCAACCATGGGTTGTCCTCAACTAATACTGTGTTCGAGTTACTGTGTTCGAGTTACTGCATTCGAGTTACTGCGTTGGGTGGGCAGTATGAATGCTCATCTACTCATGATCATGACATGAATGCTTCAAGAGAGGGGAGGTTGACCAGGACTCCGATTGAGGTACAGGCTAGCTCGGTATAGCTAAGATCAGCTAGCCGCTAGCCATGATCAACCGGTGTATTCGTCCTGTCCACCGTACAATATGAGACGGTGTAGGAACCTTCTATACTGAGGTGAAGAATCTGATGGGTAGCTTGTCTATTGTGTAGCCTATCTATTGTGTAACCTGTCTATGCAGCTACACCTGCATAAGCTTCTCATGCGTAGGCTTCTCATGCGTAGGCAGCTTATGTGTGAACCACCTTAGATTCCAACCTATTCCATGCAAAGGACTTACGGTAACTGTTGATCGCCTGGGAGATGGCTACCTCTCCCCACCAGGTGTATCCGTGATCTGTTCCTGCTTTGCGATCGCCCCTTACTTTTTCAAGACTATGGCAGAATCATTTGTGCGAGGAGGACAAGAGGGGTGGCTCCATGACCCTGGATTTTGGGGTGGCTTTTTCCACACCTACGAACAGTTTCAGGTCGATGGGCCAATGCCTACACCCCGAAAGCTGCATATATTCCTGCCCCGTGACTACCCGGTGAGCGATCGCTCCTATCCGGTGCTGTATCTCAACGACGGCGATACGATCTTTTTTCCGGGTGGGGCCTACGGCAAATGTTGGCACTTGGGCAAGACCCTAACGCGGCTTTATTTAAGTCATCAAATTCAGCGTTTGATGGTGGTAGCTGTCTGCCCCACGCGCCGAGACTATGAATATACCCATGCACCCATGTGGCAGCGCGAATGGGGAGGGCTAGGTGACTATGCTGCCTACCTAGCCCAATCGGTCAAAGATTTTGTGGATACTAACTACCGTACGCAATCCGATCCAGCTAATACCCTGATCGCTGGAGCCAGCCATGGCGGTCTAGCTGCTTTCTATACGGCAGCTAAGTATCCCCAGCAGTTTGGCAATGTGGCTGCTTTTTCACCATCCTTTTGGGTTGGTCTAGATTCAGCAACCGAGCCATTCTTGATGGGTGCTGATGACCATTTCTTTGGTGAGGTGGCGTCGTCGTCGCTACTCTTTGAGGCGGAACCTACCCTGCGCGATCGCCGCCTGCGGATCTATCTCGACTGGGGGCTAGTGCGGGATGGTGGCGACCATAATGCATGGATTGAGGAGCGCGCCACGGCCCGAGGACGGGAAATGCGAGATCTGCTCATGCATCGCTTTGGCTATCGCCAGCAGGAAAATTTGTTTGTGGTGGAAGATCCCTGGGGGCAGCATACGGAAGAGTCTTGGGGTGAGCGGATTGAAGACGTGCTGCGGATCTTTTTTAGAGCTGTTTAACGGCAGATGTTGACAACTTTTTGATATTTCTAGGAACGGATGTTCCATATCCTGCGAATGTGGGATAACATTATTCCACATCTGCTCTGTCGAACGAGCTGGACGAGTGTGGGATAACGTTATTCCACATCTACTCTGTCTCATGGACTGGATCGCGGACAATTGCCTGAGGATGATGAACGGCAAAAAGCAGTCGGGGCTGCTGACCTGTGGGATAACGTTATTCCACACCCAGTCTTAGGCAAAACGAGGGTGCTAAGACCAGAGTCAAGCAGTACACCTGTGGAATAACGTTATTCCACACCCAAGTCTAGGCAAGGCAAGCGTGCTAGCGCCAGAGTCAAGCAGTACACCTGTGGGATAACGTTATTCCACAATGACCTAGGTACCTATCAAGTATTCAAATTGGCTGAAGGTTTCACAACACAAGCGATCGCCCTAGCTCGATCCCATAGGTTTCTATCATGCCCAGCCTTCATGACCTCCCAAGTTATGGATGTCTGGGAACTACTCAGGATCGATCGACGGCTGCCTGACTAAGCTGCTTCCCTCGTCATCCTCAGCGATCGCATCCTAGGCATTTTCCGACCCACTGTTGGGACTAGCTGTCATGCCTCCCCCATATGCCTTTAGATCATTCTCTAGAACAGTGCCCGAGAGCATCTACCTTGACCCTACCTTCATGGACTGTCTCTCTTAGCCGCTTCAGATGTGTTTTGTCTTTTGTGACCCATTGTTGTTTACATAATTGGTGACATCTCATTTCGTATGCAACTTCGATTAGCACTACTTTCCAATGCCGGAGGCAGCGGTAAAACGACCCTCGCCACCCATCTTGCCTACTTGCTGGGACGTCGGGGTTTCAAGGTTGCGCTGATGGATCTGGATCCCCAGGGATCGGTCAGCCTATTTTGCGGTCTATCTCGCCCTCGAATTCAAGACACCATCGCGTCCGTTTTGCAGGAAGGCTTTTCTGGCGACTGGCCCCTCGTGCCGATTTGGCATGACAAGCTAGATACCGTCATGGCCTGTCAGGGAGAAATGGGTCTGGTGAAAACCACCAGTGAACTCGTACTCCATGAGCGCGGTGCCTACCTTCTAGGCGATCGCCTGCAAGACTATCCCTTGCCCCAAGACGTGATTATTTTTGACTGTCCGGCCACCCTGGGGCCATTACCACTCATTGCTCTGTCGGCCTGCACTCATCTACTCGTCCCCATGCAGGTAGAGCCCAAATCAGCCGATGGAGCTGGCAAATTGCTGGAGTGGTTTTATGGCAACTTCCGCCGCCTGCGCTTGAGCCCTGAACCGAAGCTCCTAGGGTTTGTCCCCAATCAATATGATCAGCGGCTCGCCATCCACCGCAATATCCTCGGGCAACTTGCCCCACAGCTTGAAAAACTGAATATCCGCTGCTTTTCCCCCATTCGATTTTCATCAGAATTCAAGAATGCCAGCGCCAAGGGGCAACCCCTACAGATGTATCGTCCTGGTCACCCTGCCTGTGCCGATTTTGATCCGATCGTGAAGCAAATTTGTGAAGAACTGAGGAACACCCATGACTAGAGTTGGCATTGATCTCTCTAATTTGTTTTCCGGTGCTGAATATTCTCAAGAAGTGCATGAGCTAGAAGCCCAGGTACTAGACCTGCAAAGCGAAATTCAGCAGCTTCGGACAAGCGGATCTCAGGAGCTAGAGGCGAAACTTCAAGAGCTGCGAGAACAACTTGCCGAGGGCGGAGTGCTGGAGGTTTCCCTAGCTTTAGTCAGCCCTAACCCTGATCAGCCCCGGCAAACGTTCACGGAAGAAAGCATTCAGGCGATCGCCCAATCCCTCCATTCTGATGGGCAACAGGAACCGATCATCTTGATGGAGCAGAAACCTAATCGATACCTGCTGTTTGACGGAGAACGGCGGTGGCGCGGCGCACGACGCTTGGGCTGGCAAACTCTGAAAGCGGTGGTCATTCCTGAGCCAGAACTGTTGCACCGCCGGGTGCTGCTGGCCAACTTGCACCGCGAAAACTTAAATGCCCTCGATACTGCCGAAGCGCTAGTCCGTGAAATATCTCACCAGGTTAGCCTTAAGGAGGCGGACATCCCACGTCTTTTACGCACGACGGTGCGCCGCCTAGAGCGCCATGGACACCTGCCTACCCTGGGTGACTTAGTCTTGGCTTCCTCAGAGCAGCAACGGGAATCGATTGATCGGTTTGAATTAGATGCAACGGAGAAAAACGTCCTCCAAATTTTGTTGGGGTTGCAGCTTCATCCAGCGTCCGTGAGCGCCAACATTTTCCCAATGTTGGGTCTCTTGGATGATCTAAAACAGGCGATTCGAGAACAAGGTTTAGGCGGAATGCACGCCCTGGCCCTGCAGCGCCTGTCGGCTAAAAACTTGCTCGACAAGAATCCAAATATTCAAAAAGATGTGATCAAACGGGCCCGGGCCAGACTTTTGAAGCAGGTGATCACCAATAAACTCTCCGTGGCGCAGGTGCGTAAATTGGTGGCGGAGGAAATCAGTCGTCATACCAAAATCTCCAAGCCCAGCCCAACTCAGCGGCAGGTTGAAGGATTAATTCGCAACGTAGAAAAACTTGACATGAATCAGCTTGAGCGATCGCACCTTGAGCAATTGCAGGAAGCCCTACGCAGCACCCTCTCAGACATTGAAGCTGCGTTGGGGAATGCTTAGTCATCCCCAAGGTATCGGTTGGCCGATGCAGCCAACGATCTGCACCTAGAGCTAGGTGGGGGGAAACTGTCTTGATGCGTTGGAGGGTGGGGACTCATGGGCATAGAGCTTACTGAACATATGTGCGACGGGCGTATGCCCCACCCTGAGCCGATTGAACCCACAAGTTCGGCTAAGATCTTAGGTCTGCGTTGTTCATCTGCTGACGTCTAGAAGCGATTTCTCCGCTGCGGCCCACCTGCCCAAGGTGGCGGGCCATCGGCTTCACGGATCCGAATCACGTCGCCGGAACTGCGGGTAATTTGATAGGCATCAAAGTCATAGTCATCGTATTCACCGACAACGGTCACACGCTCTCCGACCCTCAGGTCAAGCTGATGGTACCAGCGTGGGCCAGCATCGACAATAATTTGGCCGGTGCCGTCGTCTAGGATAAACTCGTTGCCAACAACGCTATGAATATCTCCAGAGATGGTGATGTTTGACGTGCGCCGGAGTTCACCAATAGGAGTTTGGGCTTGCAGTACGGGAGATGGCTGCCGATCCTCCAAGGGAATCTCGGCGCGTACTGGGGGAACTGCTAATCCTAGTAATGTTGAGGTGAGTAGAGTCGTTACGAGTAGTTTCATGGCTGCTACAGAAAGAGATCATGCACACACCAAAACAGGTATCATTCTGAATCTTGCTGTGATAGTGCTGAATGTAGCAACAAACTATGACGCAATCATGACAGCCTCTGATAGCATCGTCGCCAACGGAAGCGTAATGGTAAAAACTGAGCCTTGTCCGAGGTGGCTTGTGACATCAAGGGTGCCGTGGTGGGCATAAATAATTTGCTGAGCGATCGCTAACCCAAGCCCAAAGCCTCCCGATGTTTTAGACCGCTTGGTATCCACACGATAAAATCGCTCAAAAATGTGGGGAAGTGCTTTCGATGGGATGCCTATTCCCGTATCTGATACCTGGATAGTCACCTGTGTGGATGTAGCATAGGCGCTGAGTTGAATCGATCCGCCAGCCGCCGTATAGCGACAGGCATTACTCAGCAAGTTGGCGATCGCTTGCTTGAGCAAGTTGGCATCAGCTTGAATGGATAGATGATCTTGGGGAATATGCCCCGTTAACTGTAGCTGAGACGCTCTAGCTTGAGGTATCCAGTCCTGAAGCAGGTGGTTGAGCAGGTCATTCAGGCAAACTGGCTTGAGGGTGTCGTCAGAGAGTAGGCCACTGTGGCGGGCAAGAAATAGGAGGTCTCCCACCAAGGTGCTCATGTGTTTTGTGAGGGTCACAATCTTTTCAAGCTTCCCTCGAAGAGCGATCGCCTCTCCCTCCGGCTCATCAAGCGCCATCAGACCAACCTGAGCATTGCTAAGCACGGCTGCTAGAGGTGCCCGCAGTTCGTGGGATGCATTGGCCGTAAAGCGCTGGAGTTGGTCACAGGCCGTTTCTAGGCGTTGATTGGTTTCCCGTAGGTGATATTCCCGATCGGCTAACTCTTGTTCCAAATGGGAGAATAGATGCACAGCTACCAACGCTCCCAAGGTACCCAAAACACCAGAAATACAAAGAACGATCCAAGTGATTTGGCGATAGAGGTCTTGGTGTTGACTGCGCTCCATCAGCAAGTCTTCTTCCGTCTGGGCAAAGCGATCAATGGCGAGACGAGCTTCATCCATGGTGGCGCGTCCCTCTTCCAGCCAGTCATAGAGCGAGGCTGCGGGTACAAGGACATCCGCCTGCCCTTGAATGCGGGTCAAATTACGCTGGAGAATCATCTTGCGTTCAAAGATGTCTAAATTTTCGGCAATCAGCTCCTGAATATAGTCCAGCCGAGCCACTTGTTGAGGATTATCCTGCACCAGCGCCTCTAGCCGCTGCAGTGAGGAGGGAATCACCTCCAATGCACTGCCGTAGGGGGCTAAAAACTCATCCCGCTGGGTTAACCCATACCCCCGCACGCCCGTTTCTGCATCCAGGAGTGCATTTAAGAGTTGCTTGGTTTCGATGCGTACCGTTTGGGTATGTTGAACCCAGTTTTCATCTTCAACCAGACTAGCTTTAAGCCAGGCAAAGGCTGCCAATGCGGTAAATAGGCACGTGACCGGGATGGCAATAATGACGATGCCTTTTACGCGGATGGGGAGGTTTTGCCAATACTGATGGACGGGTTTAGCGAGATGTAGCATCGGGACAGTCGTGGTCATGGGATGGGGGTTCTAGGCGATAGCCAGCACCATAAATGGTATGGATCCAAGTATCAAGGCCAAGATCACGCAAGCGTTGCCGCAGACGCTTGATCCGGGCTGCTACAGCATTACTCTCTGGCTCGTCTCCCCACTCCCACAAGGCCTGTTCCAACTGATCACGGGTTAAGACTTGGTGAGGATGACGCATCATATATTCCAGCAGTTGAAAGTCGCGACTGCTCAACTTTAGAGAGTCGTCTTTGTGCTGGAGTTGCATGGTGTCAAGATTGAGGTGCAGCGCGCCAACCATGAGGCGATCGCCCTGCCAAAGTGGCGATCGCCGCCGCAGGGCTCGAACTCGGGCCAGGAGTTCATCGAGGTCTATAGGCTTGACTAGATAGTCATCCGCACCGGCATCTAAACCCATGACCTTGTCTGCTGTTGTATCTTTTGCTGTGAGAATGAGGACTGGGGCAGCGTATCCGGTCTGGCGATAGTGTTGACATAGTTCAATGCCATCTTCTCCTGGCAACATCCAGTCGAGAATCAGCAAATCATAGTCTTTTTCGCCAATCAACCAGCGGGCCGTAGTGCCATCTTCAACGCCATCCACAACATGCCCCGACCGAGTAAGAGCTTCCTGTAGTGGCTCAAGTTGATCCGGATCATCTTCAACTAGCAAGATTCTCATAGGTCGGGACAATGGCGAATACTTTAATGATCGATGATCAAAAACAGCGTGTCAATTGACTGTAATGACGCTGATGGCGTCGAAATCACGCCCAGAGAACTCCCCTGAGATGGTAATGCGATCGCCCACAGAAACATGGCGGGGGGTATGGTCGCCATACAAATCCCAGGAATCCACCGTCACAGAGCGATCGCCGGTATTGAGGCGAAACCCGTCTTCCCATACCCGTTCTACGGTTCCAGTCAGTACGGTCTGCCCAGAGGATTCTCCCAGAAAGGTGGCGAGCGCTGTCATATCGTGTCTGGATTGGGAAGCTTCTGAACCCGCGATAGAAAATGCATCAAAATCGCGACCGGAGAACTCCCCTGAGATGGTGATGCGATCGCCCACAGAAACATGGCGGGGGGTATGGTCGCCATAGAGATCCCAGGAATCCACCGTCACAGAGCGATCGCCGGTATTGAGACGAAATCCATCTTCCCATACCCGTTCTACGGTTCCAGTCAGTACGGTCTGCCCAGATGATCCTCCAGGAACAGCGGCGGCCACGTCCTGACCGGATTGGAAGGCTTCTACAACAGTGATAGAAAATGCGTCAAAGTCACGTCCCGATACTTCGCCGGTAATGGTGATGCGATCGCCCACAGAAATATGACGGGGGGTATGGTCGCCATACAAATCCCAGGAATCCACCGTCACAGAGCGATCGCCGGTATTGAGACGAAATCCATCTTCCCATACCCGTTCTACAATGCCGGTATGGGTCACTTGAGCGTAGCTGACATACGGTAAAGCAATCATCGAGCAAAGTCCAGCGATCGCAGCGATTCCAAGACGATACATAATAGTCTCCTAGGTTAGATGATTTAACAGGTATTCAAGCAAAGGTTCACTGTCGCTAAGCCAACTAAACCTGGAACTGGCTGGCATTCAGTTGGTTGCGATTAACCCCTGTCAACGTTGTCAGCGTTATGAAGCTGGCATTGCCTACATCACCATCGGGGTCAATGCGTACAGCGGTTCCACGACTCGTTTGCTGTAAGTCCAGATAGTCTGAGAATGGATCCTGGCTGGCGTACTGAGGCTGTCTAAAGATTTGCCGTAGATCTAGGCGATCGTTGACCGGATTAAAGTTTGTGATTCTGTCTCCAGCATCTTGAATTGACGAATAGACAAAGCGATCGCTGCCACCACCCGTGAGGCGATCGCTGCCGCCCACTAAGCGATCACGACTCCGTTGTCCGTGCAGACTATCCCGCCCACTGGTGCCAGTCAATCCATCCTTGCCATCGGTACCTACACCTGAATCGGAAGCACTGCTGCGTGCCATAGATCGATTCCGGGGCTGATTACGAATAATTCGACGGGCGTCAAAATCGTTGTCATCAAAGTCACCTACAACCGTGACCTGTTCGCCCACTCGTAGGTTAACCCGCCGTCTGGCATCCACCCAAACGGAACCTGTGCGATCGCGCAGGAAGAATTCATCATCTCGGACTCTAACGACCCGTCCCCGAATCCGCACCAGCTCATCATCCCGAACCTCTAGGTTACCGATATTTACCCTGGGGATAGGGCCCGGACGATTGGGAGGATTAGGATTCACGGGATTGTTAGGATTTGATCCACCAACTCTGATGATTCGCCGGGCATCAAAGTCGTTGTCATCAAAGTCACCTACAACCGTGACCCGTTCGCCCACTCGTAGGTTGACCCGCCGTCTGGCATCCACCCAAACGGAACCCGTGCGATCGCGCAGGAGAAATTCATCATCTCGGACGTTAACTACACGTCCCCGAATTCGCACCAGCACGTCGTCTTGAACCCTCAGGTCACCAATGCTTGTCAACATCTTGCGATTACTCCATCTCTATCAAGATGCCTTTCACTATAGAGATGGATCATGACCAGATTATGACTGCCTCTCTCCAGATCTCTGGGCAGTCTGGAGCGATAGATCTAGAGCGATAGATACGGAAAAATAGATGCAGAAGGAATTCATCGTCTCGAACGTTAACCACACGTCCCCGAATCTGCACCAGCTCATCATCCCGAACCTCTAGATTGCCGATATTCACCACACGGTAACTATTTCTTATTGACAATGGCATAATCTCCTGACCGCTCATCCAGGCGTTAAGTTCTCCAGCCTGACCTGCCTAGCTGGAAGCGAATTTCCCGCAAGAGACGGGCTATTAACTCTAGGGTTCCGGTGAGCCCCTGAAACCAGATTGATAGCCCCACTATGAGTCCAGGTACTGCCACGTAATAGATCAGGCTCCAGCATACCCATCCACGGCGGGCTAAGGGATGACTGTGGCGGGTCAGCCAGAGTAGCCCCAACGGCGCAATGATGTGGATGATCAAAATGGCTGGCAAGCTGTAGTAGAAGGCAACTAACCCCACCCACATCTGTTGCCCTAAGGTCAGCAGATACAGCCCCAGCAGGAGCCAGCTTAGCGGCCCAATGGCAGCTAAAACTTTGAGGCATGTCTGGTGCAGCGGCGGGTTGGGTGCCATGAGGAGTTTCTCAAAGGATTCGCTTCAGCGGAGACCGAGTAAGGGGTAGCCCCTTAGTTTGAGATTAAGCAGTGACTTTACTCACCGGAATGGTCAGCGAAACATCTTGCCGTGCTGGATGATCTTCCCTGTAGAGGAAGGTGACCTTTTGCAGAATGATAGAGGCATCCTGAGGCTGTTGCGGCCGGGCCGGTTCTGCCAAAACAGAACTGATGCATAAATATTCCTGATCACAATTTACCACTCCTGATCACAGGTTACCTAATTGATGACACACCCTAGGTTTCAGAGAGACAGGGGTGTGGAGGTCGTCACATCTAAGAATTCAGAAATCTGATCGGCGGTTTTTTGTTTATCCTTACGACCCGAGCTGTAGTAGGTGGTGATGGGCAGGCGATCGCCATTCTTGAGACCCAGAGCCACCCGATAGGTTGTTCTCCCTTTATTGCTGCGCGAGGTTTCTAGATGAACCGTCTGAATATGATGGAGGGGATGCTGGATAGTTTTACGACCCCACAATCCTTGGCGTGTGAGCTTAAAAGACTGGCCAAGTTTGTCAAACTCACAGGTCACAACGTTGCCCATGACGCAGGCCACCACCAATCCAGAGCCGCTAAAGATTAACGTGAAAAGATAGCCTAGCCATCGACTATCCTGCTGAATAACGAGCTGGGGTTGACTGGAATCGTTTAAGAAGGCATCAATTTGGCGAGCTAGGCGTTCTTTTCCTGCATAACCCGAGCTGGAGTAGCCCGTTAAGGGGCGATCGCCCTCTGATGTGAGGAGGACAACGCGGTAGGTAGAACTGCCATCGCTGCGGCTTTCTTGTACCTCTACCCCTTGAAATTGATCTAAAGGAATAACATCGCGATCGTCTTTGACTAGACCGGAGCGGCTTAGCTCACAGCTTGGTGGTTGTTCAGTACGGCGACATTCGAGGGTTGAAACTTCAGCTAGCAAAAGCCCCGGCAAAAGGCCAACCAGCATGAATGCTCCTCCAAAGAACCAAAGGCTCCAAGGACGTAGCTGTAAGACGAGGTGCTGGGCAGAAGACGTTAAGACACGCATGGTAGTTTGTTTCCAACAGAGACTGTTTCAGCATGATGCACCCAGCCAATCCCTTCAACCTCCAATAATAAAGAGGTTCCAAGCAGCGATGCCTGAAACCTCTTCCATCAGATATTCAAACCCAAACTCAGGTAACGGTGGATCGAGAACCTACGACCATAAGCCGGGGTCTATCCACGGTACATCTTGAGCTAGGTTAGACCTTAGTAGCGACCGCGAGAGAAGTTGTTGTTGCGACGTCCACCGCCAGCGCCGCCACGGTCTTCACGAGGCTTAGCTTTGTTAACCTTAAGGTCGCGTCCCATCCATTCTGCGCCGTCTAGGGCGTCGATGGCAGCGCTTTCTTCAGATTCTGCGCTCATTTCAACAAATCCAAAACCACGCATCCGTCCGGTTTCACGATCAGTAGGTAGTTGAACCCGCTTCACGGAACCATACTCTGCAAAAATGGATGTTAGGTCTGCTTCTGTAACATCATAGGAGAGGTTACCAACGTAAATTGACATGAAATGTCTCCAAAACTTAGATAGAGGTGTGCAGAGATTGAAATTTCGGAGAGAAGTCTGCCAATGCAAAACGTGAAAAATTTGTCACTATCAAAAACAAACACTTCAGCCGAATCCTTATTCTCACTCAACATACTAGCACCTGGATCTAGAGATGACTATCCAAGAGGGATGAAAATCAGTAAAGAAATGTGACAAACTGCTGAATCGATTCTTGAATCTAGTGTTTGGGTGAGATGACGGGCCGTATTTCCCCTTAGAAAAGAGAGCGTATCCCCCGCTCAAGGTATGCTCGTCATCCCCTAGGGGGAAAGGGGATGAGCCATTAACATCCTTCTTTTACGATGAGAGATAGGGACTGAAGGTGAGGGTTCCATCATCGATGCCCTCAGGAAAACGCTTTTTGAAGGTGCGCTAGGCAAGCTACCGCTCACTGCGAACCAGGTTTAATTGCTGAAGGTGCTCAGCTTGCTGCTGAATTTGGTTGGATAGGGCATCACAAACCCGTTCACAGAGTTCAAAAACTAATCCGTTAGAGATTTGGTAAATTGCACAGACGCCTTGCTGCTGTCGTGACACGACGCCAGCCTGAGTAAGAATCTTGAGATGCTTAGACACATTGGCTTGGTTTAAACCGGTGGCCTCCACGACCTGAGAAACGTTTTGCGGCCCACTGCGAAGACAGCAGACGATCTGCAAACGACTGGATTCTGAGAGAACCTTGAAAAAATCTGATACGAGAGCAAGCGCCTCTGGAGATAGCTTGGCAACGCCGCAGTCTTGGGATTGGATTTGAGCAGTTGTCATAGTATAAGTAAAGAGCGATCGCGCTCAAACACAGCAGAACGTTGGGCAGATAGCTCACCCCAGGAAGGCAACTAGCATTGCCCATGACCTAGATGTGGAGGCTAAGACTCTAGACTGGGCGCACCTAATGTAATGACAGCCTATCTGGGGTCTTGGAGATGATTCCTTTAAGAACTATAGTATAACACTTATGCATTATATTGTTTTAGAGTAGTGAAAGCTGTCTGAACCGTAGGCTAACTAGATTCAGAGCACACGCGGGCAGGGAGCGATTCTATGGGGAGCGATCGCCTCTCAGCTTAGGACAACGGCGTCAGACGGTACTGAGCCATCAGGAGCATCCCAGCATTTTAATGCTAATCAAAGGTTCTATCTAATGTTCTATCTAATTAAAGAGAAGCAATAGCAACAGATTCTGGACAGGCTTTCCCAGAATGGCGACTGCCATGGTCCACTTAGTATAGTCCACTTACAAACGTTGCATTGGATGTTGATGACAACACCCAATGCAAGATGATGATATTCGAGGCAATCAAAAGCAGTTCCAAAGACTGGGTGTGAGGCAGCAGCCTGTAGAATCCGAAGATCTACAGCCGCTGGTTTAGCCTGAATTACATGAGGATTGCCTTACTCATCAGTCTTCAAGCCCGTAGACCGGACTTAGAGTTCCAAACCGGGTGGGAGAATGACTTGGTCGATGGCATGGATAACGCCATTATCAGCCTGAATGTCTGTCTGAGTGACCATGGCTTCATTGACCATGACCTCTCCTGAAGCTTCATCCACCACAACTGAGATGCTGGGGCCGGCTACAGTGGGAACTTCACCCGTAGTCACATCGGCTGCCATGACTTCCTGGGGAACCACATGGTACGTCAAAACTTGAGCTAAGAGATCTTGGTTTTCAGGTTGAAGCAAGGTTTCGAGAGTTCCGTCGGGTAGCGCTTCGAACGCTTCGTTGGTGGGAGCAAAGATGGTGAAAGGCCCACCGGTTGCAAGGGGCTCAGCCAAGCCTGCTGCTTCAACAGCTTGCACCAAGGTGCTAAACGAGTCATCGCTGGCAGCTACATCAACGACGCTGTTGCTGGAGGTTGCTGCGCTAGGGTCTTCAGCCGGCATGTCAGGTTGATTGGCCGTTGGGTCTTCAGCCGGCATATCAGGTTCGGTTGCCGTTGGATCTCCAGGAGCGGTGTCAGTTGCGGTGTCTTCGGGGGTTCCGCAAGCGGCCAGGGCAAATACTGCGCCTAATCCGATGAATCCGGCGGTGAGTCGCTTGGTTAATGAGTGACGGGTTTTCACGATAGAACTACCTTGTTTTCATAATGTGATCTGGACGGTCATAGCAGGCTAGCCTGGATCGCGGAGGCGTAATGGCTTACAACCTTGACCGCGCTGCCTCGGGTTGATGATCATCCATGACTAGGGGCTACTGAACCTGTACAAAACTTAACCGTTACTCAGACAGCTTGACCTCTATCTTGTGAATGATGTTATCTAGACGACAATAGCTGGTGGCATCCCTCTAAAGGAGCAGGTGGTGACTAGCTTGCGATCGCTTTGGGTGCTATACAATGCCACGGTAGTCTTCAAACATGTACCGATGGGTCAATCGCCCCGCAACCTGGCTAATGAATTGGCCAAAGAACGCAGTCGTGCTGCTGCAGAACGAACGCTGCTCGCTTGGATCCGCACCTCTCTGTCTCTCATTGGCTTTGGGTTTGGGATTGACCAAGTGGTGGCTGCTATTCAACAATCCACTCAGAGCGATCGCTTTCAACCGACTGACCTGGTGCGTGGCTTGAGTCTGTCTTTTATTGCCGTCGGAGTCTATGCCATCTTGACGGCTTCGATCGAACATCATCGAGAGCTGAAGCATATTCAGCGCGATGACTATATCTACTACTCGCGCCGCTCTGGGGCATTAGTTGTGGCAACGGCTCTTTTGGTCATCGGTGTTTTTGCCTTCGTCTCTCTATTTCTCAGTAGCATTCTCTGATTCAGCTACACCTCAGGGTCTTTCCATCTCGGTACCTATTGATATCCCCCGCTGGACAAGATCCAGTGGGGGATGGAGGATCTCAATTCATGGATCCTTTACACAAAATCAGCTTGGTTGATAGCTGACAGGTTGGTATTTTCCAATCGCAATAGATTGGTACTGCCCAATCTGATCAGCACATCATCGCGCTGTTGGACGATGGACAGTTGACCAAAACTAAGACCGACTAAATCGATACGGTCTTGATTGTTTTGGAAGTCGGTGACGCGATCGAAGCCGTCGTTTTGACGGATGACGATTAGGTTACGCCCTGCTCCAGTGGTAATCACATCGTTGCCGGGGCCACCGTCGATGCGATCGTTTCCGCTGCCGCCGAGTAAGATATCGCGACCGCTGCCGCCAAAGATGCGATCGTTACCGGCTTGTCCAAAGATGCGATCGTTATCTGCCCCACCATTGAGGAGGTCATTGCCTGTACCGCCGATGAGGGTATTGTTACCGGCTTGTCCAAAGATGCGATCGCTATCTGCCCCACCATTGAGGAGGTCATTTCCTGTACCGCCGATGAGGGTATCGTTACCGGCTTGTCCAAAGATGCGATCGTTATCTGCCCCACCATTGAGGAGGTCATTGCCCGTACCGCCGATGAGGGTATCGCTACCGTCTTGTCCAAAGATGCGATCGCGTCCTGGGCCGCCATCGAGGAGGTCATTACCTGCAAAGCCACGCACCACATCATTGCCCCCCAGTGCCCGAATTGTATCGGCATTTGCTGTGCCGCTGAGGATATCGTCAAACGGGCTAGGAATAGTGATATCACGACGCCCAAACACTACATAGTTGGAACCGGAACGGTCGCCGTTGTTATCGGCACCGTATGCGCCAATAATCAGGTCATCAATGCCATCGCCATTGATATCCCCCGCTCCGCTCACCGAAACACCGGAATTGTCATTTGCTGCCTCCCCATCCAGTCGAAAGCCGGTGCTGCCATCTAGAGTGGCAAGGTTCAGAATCGCACCAAACCCACCCTGACGACCAAACACCACATAGCTAGAACCGGAACTGCCGCCGTTGGGGTCGGCATCGTCTGCGCCAATAATCAGGTCATCAATGCCATCGCCATTGATATCCCCCGCTCCGCTCACCGAAACACCGGAATCGTCACCTGCCGCTACCCCATCCAGTCGAAAGCCGGTGCTGCCATCGAGAGTGGAAAGATTCAGCGTCGCACCAAACCCACTACCCCCAAACACCACATAGCTAGAACCGGAACTGCCGCCGTTGGGGTCGGCACCGTCTGCGCCAATAATCAGGTCATCAATGCCATCACCATTGATATCCCCCGCTCCGCTCACCGAACCACCGGAATCGTCATCTTCCGCCTCCCCATCGATGCGAAAGCCGCTGCTGCCATCTAGAGTGGAAAGATTCAGAATCGCACCAAACCCACCCTGACTACCAAACACCACATAGCTAGAACCGGAACTGCCGCCGTTGGGGTCGGCATAGGGTGCGCCAATAATCAGGTCATCAAAGCCATCGCCATTGATATCCCCCGCTCCGCTCACCGAACCACCGGAATTGTCACCTGCCGCCCCATCGATGCGAAAGCCGTTGCTGCCATCTAGAATGGAAAGATTCAGAATCGCACCAAACCCACCCTGACTACCAAACACCACATAGCTGGAACCGGAACGGCTACCGTTGGGGTCGGCATTGGGAGCGCCAATAATCAGGTCATCGAAGCCATCGCCATTGATATCCCCCGCTCTGCTCACCGAACGACCGGAATTGTCATTTGCTGCCTCCCCATCCAGGCGAAAGCCGTTGCTGCCATCGAGAGTGGAAAGATTCAGAATCGCACCAAACCCACCCTGACTACCAAACACCACATAGCTGGAACCGGAACGGCTACCGTTGGAGTCGGCACTGGAAGCGCCAATAATCAGGTCATCAATGCCATCGCCATTGATATCCCCCGCTCCGCTCACCGAACGACCGAAAAAGTCACCTTCCGCCCCATCGATGCGAAAGCCGTTGCTGCCATCTAAAGTGGAAAGATTCAGCGTCGCATCAAACCCACTCCCCCCAAACACCACATAGCTGGAACCGGAATATCCGCCGTTGTTGTCGGCATAGGGTGCGCCAATAATCAGGTCATCAATGCCATCGCCATTGATATCCCCCGCTCCGCTCACCGACAAACCGGAATAGTCAAATGCCACCCCATCGATGCGAAAGCCGCTGCTGCCATCTAGGTCAGCCAAGTTCAAAATTGGGTCGAACGTCATGTCTTTTCTCTGTTTATTATTCGGATTTCACTGGTCATCTAGCTCGGCATCCTGAAGCAGTGGCTTTGCTGTCCACCGCTTCAGGATGCCGAGATTCCGTCACGCCTCTCCCATGGAGATGACTCGACGGATTTCATCGGAGCGAATGCCGATCGCCATGGGACGCTGCACATTAGGAATGCTCACCACGTCATAGAGTTCTGAAACGGCCCCTTCAATGCGTAACGTATGCACCAGATCGCCACTGCGCAGGTCTATCACGCCAATCCCACAGCGCGGCGTGGTGTCCTTCTTCGCCAGGGCAGCATCTAACGCCAAGCCTTGAAAACTCTTGTTATGGCGGGGTTCTGACAGCCCCACAATGGCGAAGTCTCCGACAAATGCCAGGCCACGCAGATAGCCGGGGCAAAAGGTCACCGCTTCAAACTGGCCGGTTGCGGTATCCACATAGCCAAACTCGCCAGTTCCGGAGTTCAACAGCCAGAGGCGATCGCGATACCACCGGGGTGAATGGGGCATCGATAGCCCCGTCGCGATGATTTCATTACTCTCAATATCGATGACGCAACCGCCATCGCTGCGATGGTCGCGCCAGCCATCAGCCACATCACTGCGGCTCACGCTGGTCACATAGCGCGGTTGCCCATCCCGTAGCGCTAAGCCGTTGAGATGACAGCGATCTTCAGCCGCTAGCTTACTGATAAACGGCGGTTGCCAGAGGGGGACAAAGCTATGGGTTTCACTGACGGTTGCTAAGCAACTAAACAGCGTATTGACAAAAACTGGGCGGGGGTTGCCTTCAGCCATCACCACATCATGGATGTCTAAATCACCGGTGATGTAGGACATCTGCGGCACATAGACGGCATCGTAGCCCTGGTAGTTTTGGCTAGGACTGAGGCTATTTTCAAAGCGCCACAGTTGATAGAGCGTACTGAGGTAGAGGCTATTGTGATGGACGGTTAAGCCCATGCAGCGTTCAAAGGTGCGTTCAAAGACCGATAGCTGGCCGTTGGGCTGTAGGCCAATCCAAAATACCTTTCCGGCTTGATAGGTTGTGAAGGCTAGGCTCAGGTGCTTTTGGGCCAGCCAGGATGTAAATTGTCGCGATCCACTCAACTCCAGACGAGAGGAGTTTTCAGGCATTCTGTTAAATTTATCTCAAACATAAGCGAACTCATCCCATACAGCAAAGCCGTGACTGTCAAGCC